>JAZQSD010000071.1:0-5095 GCA_045629925.1 Eubacterium sp. | reverse complement strand
GAGATCTGCAAACGTATCCGTGAAGAAAAGAACACACCTATCTTGATGGTTTCTGCTAAGAAAGATGATATCGATAAGATCAGAGGTTTGGGACTGGGTGCCGATGACTATATTACAAAACCATTTTCTCCAAGTGAGCTGGTAGCTCGTGTAAAGGCACATCTTGCAAGATATGAGCGCCTCATTTCCAGTAATGTGCAGGAGAATGAAGTGATTGAGATTCGCGGTATCCGCATCGATAAAACAGCTCGTCGTGTTTGGGTAAATGACGAGGAGAAACAGTTTACAACAAAAGAGTTCGATTTGCTTACATTTCTGGCGCAGAATCCAAATCATGTATTTACAAAAGAAGAACTTTTCAGCAAGATTTGGGATATGGAATCCATTGGTGATATTGCCACAGTAACAGTCCACATCAAGAAGATTAGGGAAAAAATAGAAGTAAATACTGCAAAGCCTCAGTACATAGAGACAATCTGGGGAGTAGGCTATCGATTTAAATTGTAAAAACTCTTGGGGAAAACAATGAAGACTATTTTGTGTTATGGTGATTCCAATACGTATGGTTACAATCCGTCTAATGGAATGCGATACCCATCAAATATAAGATGGACAGGCCGTCTTCAGCAGATGCTGGGGGAAGAGTACGTTGTCATAGAGGAAGGATGTAACGGGAGAACAACCATTTTTGATGATCCGGAAGAGGGATGGAAAAATGGTCTTGGTTATCTGCGCCCTTGCCTCAATTCCCATAAGCCGGTAGATGTTGTTATTCTGATGCTTGGGAGCAATGATCTGAAAAACACATTCCATGCATCGGCGGAAGAGATTGCTGCCGGAGCAGAGACTCTTGTAAGAGTAATCCAAGAATTTACGATAGAAAAGCAGGGGTATCAGACGGAAGTAATTCTTGTGTCACCACCGGAGATAGGTGCTAATATTCACCGTTCACCGTTCCGAGGAGCCTTTGATACAAGCGCTGTTTATCGGTCAAAAGAGTTTTCAAAATACTATAAACAGGTGGCAGACCGCTGCGGATGTATATTTTTTGACGCGGCAGAATGGGTGCAGTCTTCGGATGAGGATTCCCTGCATCTGACACCGGGAGCCCATGCCATGTTAGCGGGCAAATTGCGGGACGTGGTTCTATGGCTTCCTATGAAAGGGTAATACGTGAGAGTTAGAAAGTTAGAAATACTATTTGAAGATGCCTATGTTCTGGTGTGTAGAAAGCCGGCGGGGCTGGCAACCCAGTCTGCAAAAGCTGGACAGCAAGATGTGGTAAGTTTGATTAGAAACGACAGGGCGAAGAAAAAAGAAGACCCTTATGTGGGGCTTATCCATCGCTTGGATCAGCCAGTGGAAGGGGTTATGGTTTTTGCCAAGACCAAAGAGGCGGCGGCTAAGTTATCAGCCCAAGTTGCCAAGCGAGGAATGGATAAGTTCTATCTGGCTGTTACAGAAGGAGAGTTTCTTGGTGAGATGTTTCCTGCGGGCGTGCTGGAACATAACCTTGTGAAAGATGCTAAGACAAATTTATCTAGAGTGGCTGCAGGGGCAGATGAAAAAGATGCGAAACCGGCAAAACTGTCTTATCAGGTGCTGGGGTATAATCCTGAAAAGAATATGAGCCTGGTAAAGATTAAGCTGGATACAGGTCGTCATCATCAGATTCGGGTACAGATGTCTGCGGTAGGACATCCGTTGGTGGGGGATCAGAAATATCATCCATCAGAAACAACAGGAAATGTGGCCTTGTGTTCTCACAAGATCGGATTTGTTCATCCGGTTACAGGCAAAGATATGGAATTTGAAATTTTGCCTCAGAATCCGCATTTTCAGTGTTTTGAAATGACCAGCATACTTGACAATTAAAAATCATTCAACTACAATTAGCGGGATGACGTTGATTTCATCCCAAAAGAATATAGAAAGACGTTGAGAAGGATTAGTACATTCGTGGAAGGCTCCAGAGAGAGAATCATAGCTGGGAGATTCTTGCCGGAAGTGTTTGGAACCTGCCCTTTGAGTCTGGCATGAAAACTGCCACGTATAGTCTGCGTTAAAGATTTTGAGAGTGCATATCTTTTTGTGATATGCGAATTAGGGTGGTACCGCCGGATTTCCGGTCCCTTTTGCGGGATTGTGAATTCGGCGATTTTTTTGTTAAAGGAGAAAAATCATGGCAAAGGACAAAAAATTAGTAGAAGCCATTACATCTATGAATGAGGATTTTGCTCAGTGGTATACAGATGTAGTGAAAAAAGCAGAGTTGATTGATTATTCAAGCGTAAAAGGCTGTATGATCATCAAACCATACGGATATGCAATTTGGGAAAATATCCAGAATGAATTAGACAGAAGATTTAAAGAAACAGGTGTTGAGAATGTATATATGCCAATGTTCATTCCAGAAAGCCTGCTTCAGGTAGAAAAGGATCACGTAGAAGGATTTGCTCCAGAAGTAGCCTGGGTAACACACGGTGGATTAAATCCACTTCAGGAACGTCTCTGTGTACGTCCAACATCTGAGACATTATTCTGTGATTTTTATAAAAATGACATTCAGTCTTACAGAGATCTTCCAAAACTTTACAACCAGTGGTGCTCTGTTGTTCGTTGGGAAAAAGAGACAAGACCATTCCTTCGTTCCAGAGAATTTTTATGGCAGGAAGGTCATACAGCACATGCCACAGCAGAAGAAGCAGAAGAACGTACAGTATTAATGCTGAACCTTTATGCAGATTTCTGTGAAGAAGTGCTTGCGATGCCAGTAGTTCGCGGACAGAAGACAGACAAAGAAAAATTTGCAGGTGCTGAAAGCACATATACAATCGAAGCCCTGATGCACGATGGCAAAGCGCTTCAGTCTGGTACAAGCCATAACTTCGGGGATGGATTCGCGAAAGCTTTCGGCATTCAGTTTACAGACAAAGATAACAAATTAAAACATGTTCATCAGACATCCTGGGGTATGACAACACGTCTGATTGGTGCGATTATCATGGTTCACGGTGATGATTCCGGACTTGTGCTTCCACCAAGAATCGCGCCAACACAGGTAATGGTTGTTCCAATCATGCAGAAAAAAGAAGGCGTTCTTGAAAAAGCTGCTGAAGTAAGAGAAAAAGTAGGCAAACTTTGCCGTGCAAAATTAGATGACTCTGACAAGAGCCCAGGCTGGAAATTCTCTGAACAGGAAATGCGTGGTATTCCAGTTCGTATCGAACTTGGACCAAAAGACATCGAACAGAATCAGTGTGTGCTTGTTCGTCGTGACACAAGAGAAAAACTGGTTGTATCTTTAGACGAAGTAGATGTTAAAGTTGCAGAACTGTTAGAAACAATCCAGAAAGATATGTTTGATCGCGCAGTTGCACACCGTGCAGATCATATCTACGATGCACACAACTATGCTGAATTTGAAGAAATCGTAGAAACAAAACCAGGTTTCATCCGTGGTATGTGGTGTGGAGATCGTGCTTGTGAAGATAAGATCAAAGAAGATCACAGTGCAACATCCCGTTGTATGCCATTCAATGATCAGGAAAAGATCGCAGAAACATGTGTATGCTGTGGCAAACCAGCTCACAAGCTGATCTACTGGGGCAAAGCATACTAAAAACAGACCTTTTTAGATATGTTATTTAATATAGCAAGATAATTTTAGGAGAGGAGGCGTTCTATGACAATTCAATTACCGGAAAAAGTAAGTTATATCATCGAGTGCCTCCAGTCTCGCGGTTATGAGGCATATGCGGTAGGAGGCTGTGTCAGAGACTCTATTCTTGGAAGAGAGCCACAGGATTGGGATATTACCACTTCTGCAAAACCAGAACAGGTAAAAGAACTTTTTGATCACACTATCGACACCGGCATTCAGCACGGAACGGTGACAGTCATGCTGGATCATGAAGGGTTTGAAGTGACCACTTACCGGATTGATGGAGAATATGAAGATGCCAGACATCCAAAAGAAGTGATTTTTACATCTCAGCTTGTGGAAGATTTGAAACGAAGAGATTTTACCATCAATGCCATGGCTTATAATGAGAAAGATGGTTTGGTGGATGCGTTTGGCGGGATAGACGACTTAGAGAAGAAAGTCATCCGCTGTGTAGGGAATCCGATGGATCGTTTTACAGAAGATGCCTTGCGTATTTTGCGGGCGGTACGTTTTGCGGCCCAGCTGGGCTGTGAGATCCATCCGGATACAGAGGCGGCCATTGTGAAACTGGCCCCAAATCTGTCGAAGATCAGCGCAGAGCGCATTCAGGTGGAATTGGTAAAGCTTCTGGTTTCTCCAAACCCAGGCCGGATGCGACAAATCTATGAATTAGGGATCGCAGATGTAATCCTGCCAGAGTTTTCTGTAATGATGCAAAGTCCACAAAACAATCCGATGCATCTGTACAATGTGGGAGAACATTCTGTTCGCGCCACAGAGTTGATAGAATCGCAAAAGGTACTGCGTATCGCCATGTTGCTTCACGATGTTGGGAAGCCTGCTTGCAGAATGACAGATGAAAATGGAGAAGAACATTTTTATGGACATGCTCAGCTTGGCGCACAGATGGCAAAAACAATTTTGCGAAGATTAAAGTTTGACAACGACACCACTTCGAAAGTGTCAGGGCTGATCAACGCTCATGCAGATCATTTTCAAGTGACAGCCAAAACCGTTCGACGAGCTTTGGTTCGCAATGGGTTGGAACATTATCCAGCACTTTTTTCTGTGATGAGAGCAGATGCCCTAGCCCATGCTCCGGAATATATGGAGAGACAGCTTCGTTTTATTGAAGAATACGAGGCGATGTATCGACAGATTCTGGAAGAGCAGAACTGTCTGACCTTGAAGGATCTTGCGGTGACAGGAAAGGATCTGATTGCCCATGGAATCCAGCCGGGAAAAGACATCGGTATGATTTTGCAGAAATTGTTGGAGGATGTATTGGATGATCCTCAGTTAAATGACCGAGAGACACTGCTTTTGCGTCTTTCTGATTATAAATAGTGAATACTTTTGACACCCTTTTCATATCATCATGTGAAAGGGGTGTTTTTATGTATTTTCAGATAGAGTCTGTGTTGGAAA
>JAZQSD010000070.1:0-4558 GCA_045629925.1 Eubacterium sp. | reverse complement strand
TGAAAAAACGGTCGGCGAGGGGTCGCGGAGCATTTCCACGCCGAAAAAATGGCCGGCGAGGGGTCGCCGAGCATTCCAACGCTGAAAAAATGGCCGGCGAGGGGTCGCCGAGGGTTTAGAAATACCACCAAACGTCATCCTGACCATACCTTATTTGAAAATATAAAAGATGTTTTCGATGAGCGAAGGCGAATAACTTGTTTCAGGATCTCACAGCGAGCCTTTGCCACCCCCTCACCGCGGACAGATGCTGAAATTTGCGATTAAGCGAGTGCAGAGTCAAGCTTGCTTGAACTATGCCGAGCGTGAGCAAATTGAACAACGTTAAACAAATTCAGCATGACGTATAGAAAAACCAAGAGCCAAAAGCTAACGGCCAAAAGCCAAAGTAAATAAGAGACCAGACACAAGTACATAAGCTTCATAAGAGTGCCGGCCAAAACTCAAATATTCTTTTGTTCTTCTGTCGAAAAAAATCACAAACTAAAACCGCAACCCCAACGGAAACACCCCCTCAAAACGCCCCATTTCCGCCCTTTTGCAAAGAAGGGCAAAGACAAAATCCACTAACTATAACAATATCAACACATTGCATTTTTGCATTTTGCGTTTTTTGCATTTCACACTATGTAGATGTATGTTTCCATGCCATAAAACCATAATTGAGGGGAAGATTTATGGATTGGCAATTTGCCGTTTATACCATGCAATTCATATATCTATTTTGATTTTAATTCGGTTTTTCAACGGATTTATGTACCTTTGCACGCAAATTTCAGGAGTTAGCTCCGTTTTAGTCACTCACCTACCCCACCCTACTGCATTTATGTTGCTTTATTATCTGCTGGCCTTGGGTTGCGTCTTCTTCTGGGGATGCACCTTTATTTCTTCCAAAATCCTGTTACAAGCTGGGCTGACGCCGGTGGACATCCTTCTGCTCCGCTTCGGACTGGCATACGGCATGTTGCTGCCGTTCTACCGGAAGCATCTGGTGCTGCCCTCTTGGAAGGACGAGGCTTGGATGGCCTTTCTGGGCATAACGGGCGGCTCGCTCTATTTTCTGACGGAAAACTCGGCAATCAAGTACACGCTGACCACAAACGCCAGTCTTATTGTCAGCCTCACACCGCTGTACACCATGTTGCTTATGAGGGTGCTGAACCGAAAGACAACGCGGCTTTCCTCGCGCATGCTTTTGGGCAGTCTGCTGGCTGTCATCGGTGTGTTCAGCGTGGTGATGAACGGGCATATCCTGCTGGAACTGAATCCGCTGGGCGACTTTCTCTCGCTGGCAAGCGGTCTGTGCTGGTCGTTCTATTCCCTTGCCTATTGTCGTGTGGCGGAGAAATGGTCGGCCTTGCTCATTACGCGCAAACTGTTCTTCTGGGGTTTCATCACCGCATTGCCGTTCGCTTTCTTGCAGGATTCTTCTGTGGACTTCTCCCTTATTGCCGGCCAACCGGTCGTTTGGGGCAACCTGCTCTTCCTGGGCGTAGTGGCATCGCTGCTCTGCTTCTTCGGCTGGAATGTGGCCGTGAGCCGCATTGGGGCTATCCATGCCAACAACCTTATCTATTTCAATCCGCTCATCACATTGCTGGTGGCGCACCAGGTGTTGGGCGAACCGCTCACCTGGATGTCCGTCAGCGGAATGTTGCTCACCATTCTGGGCGTTTGGGTGGCCAATGGAAAGCGGAAGGAGTGACAAGCACAAATATTACATTCGCCCCCAATTTTTCTATTTCCCGTTAAATTCAAAACGCATCTTTAGGGACGCATAGCACGCGCCCTTAGTCTGCCAGTCTGTAGCGCAGGGAACAACCGTCGCCGAAAGCTGCTTCAAGGGCGTCCTTTACCTGTGGCAGCAGGTTGTGCTCGATGTACTCCATCACATAGTGCGTGGGGACGGTCATCGTCAGACAGTTGTTCACAAAGCTGTAGATACTTGTCTCACTAAACCATTTGTAGTACTCGTCTTCCGAAATGGTTTCCTCCACCATCTGCGTGAAAAGGTTCCACATGTTCAAGTCCTCCTCTGAGAGCAATGGCTTGCTTGGTTCTTCCTCCACGATACTTGCCTCTTCCACGTCTTCGGGCATCTCGGCGGCAAGCTGCCGCAGGAAGTTGCGCAAACAGGTTACCACGTATGCCCTCACACCTCTGGGCTTGAACTTCTCAATTTTTTCCTTCAACTCCTTCACCTCTGTCTGCAAGGCGGGAAGCATGGCATCGGTCATCAGTTCGCGCAGACTCATCAGGTCTGTGGAGGTCAATCCATATTCTGTCTGCAACACTTGCTCCAAGTCGGCGCGGCTTGCATATCCTTGGCGCTGCTTCTTTCGCGCCTGTCCCATGCCAGAGAGATGGATGTTGAAGATGATGCTGTCGGGGTCTCCCTTTGTCTTGCCCACAGGATACTTTGGC
The DNA here is from genome assembly GCA_045629925.1 of Eubacterium sp. Classification (GTDB taxonomy): domain Bacteria; phylum Bacillota; class Clostridia; order Lachnospirales; family Lachnospiraceae; genus Brotonthovivens. The sequence continues at coordinate 2,134 of JAZQSD010000070.1, read as the reverse complement.
GTATAGTCAAAAGAAAAGTCTATCTTGTTCGCCGCAGCCAGTTCGTTCAGCTCATCACGGATTGGATTAAGCACCATGCTGCAGAAGGTGGCAAACTTCTCGTACTTGTTCTGTACAATTTCCGTCCGCTTGGCGTTGTAGCGCAAAAGACCCAGGTATTCCTTGAACTCGATATAGTTCACACTCTTGTGCCCTACATGTTTCCATTTGCTCAAATAGATGTATACTCGAGGGCTCTGACGTTTGCGGCAGAACGACACGATGTGGCGGACATGCTCGACATAGCCTCGCCTCATGTCAAAGACTCTGCTCACGTTCTCGCTGAGCATGCTTATCTGCAACTGACCCGTTCTGCGCTTTCCGCCTGCATAGTTATACTTGATACCTTCTTTGCTGACATCGCTGGTCGGAAACTTGATTTTGCTGAAAATATTCGCCATCACAATACTTTCCTCTCCAGTCTCGTCATCCTTTGTACTGTATACCACGTCAAGTTTTAATAACTTGTAACAGGCTTGTTCCAGTTCATTGTATGAGTTCGGACTTACGCCAAGTTCTTTGATGGGTATGGTAAAAGTGACGGATCCACCGCTCATTTCTTCCTGAGAAAAGAGCATGGGCATCACGTTTTCAGTGCGCTTCCGTTGCTGAAGGTATTCGTTTATCTTGTCTTGCAGCGTATTCACCAGCTCTACCATTACGTTGGTTTGCATGGGTGTGAAGTCTCCCCTGATCTGGCTATACACCAAAGGATTCTTCACGAACTCCGAGTCTTTCAGTTCTCGTACAAGTTCGTTTTTGGGATTGAATTCCGCAACCTTCTTTTTCATCTTCTTTTGATTTCTCAGTGGCAAAGGTAAAATAATATTCTGATTCTGAGCATATTTTTTAATAACTTTTTTTCTGTGCTTGTTCTCACAAATGCCTATATTTAAATATTTGCGTACCCAAGTGTGTTCGTATTCCCTTTACCAAACAATGTAAGGTGTTCGTATTTCTTTTACCGGATGTTCATTTTTTATTTACCAGGACTGTTTTTGGTAAAATAAAATCGAACAGAATCCTTCTTTCGGTAAAAACTTTCCGAACATTATTTTTTTTCATTTTTTGTGTGGATTTTGGCCAAAAGTGGATATAAAACGATGAAATGGACGTTTTTTTGTGTATTTTTAGTCATTTATGGCTTGCTGGAGCTTGCCAATGTTTTACCTGAAAATTATTCCGTCCATATAATGTTCGGTTTTCTTATACATTATATATAATGTTCATTTTCTTTTGACCAATACTTAGGTGTTTTTTGGCTAAATGCATGATTTTCACATACTTTTTCTTCGGATATCGGTTACCTGGTGTTCAGAAAGATTTTACCAGACATTGTTTATCTCTCTTTGTTTCAATCATTTACGATTCCTTATATTAAAATATTTCATTATTGTTTATCTCTAAATTTCAATTTTCGGAATTACTTTTTTTAATAAAACAGATACTAAATATTATTATATAGCCAACAGAACTTACCTAAAATCAGTAGATTACATCACTTCTGGTAAAATCTTTTTGAACATCTTGTCAAGAGAAACCGAACTGTACATATTGCCTTTCCCAACTTGACGTCCAGAAGTAAGTAATTATTGGTATAGAGAATCCGAACATATACAGTTCCTACAACATTTCATTCACCTTCATCCGCAAATGATATCTAAATCTGTGTATATGAAAGCACCCAAACATATAAGCATTCAAATACCAAAATACGCAAATATCTGAATACATGGATGTCCACATTCTTACATATAAAAGCTATTCAAATATTTGCATATATAACTATATGTGTGTCTATATTTTCAATATACGTGTTTCTGTATATTTGCATATCGCCGAGTATCCACATATCCCATATTAGAAAACCAACAAGTTACATACCTTATATATATAAATATGTGTAAATACCCAGGTCTTCAAAGGTTGAAATATAAAAATACATACAAATATGTGCAAATATTTACATATCTCTTTGTATCTTCAAATATTTGTGCTATTTTTGCAACAGATTTCATAAAAAACATCCAATTAATCGCATTATGTCACAAGTTATTGCTGTTTTACACGATAAAGGAGGCTGCGCCAAGACCAC
>JAZQSD010000069.1:0-14403 GCA_045629925.1 Eubacterium sp. | reverse complement strand
CATGCAGACAATCATCGGACCAAGTGAAGAACATACATCTCTTTGTGGACTTCCAACAGAAGCTTCTATCATTAAGATGATTGACACAGCTCTTCCTGGAAGACTGAAAAACGTATACGTATGTTCCTGCGGTGTAGGTAAACTGATGGCAATCCTGCAGGTGAATAAGAGAATGAGAAGTGATGAGGGACGTCAGAAACAGATGGCATTACTTGCATTTGCTGCATTCTCAGAATTAAAACAGATTATTCTGGTAGACGATGACGTAGATCCATTTGATTACGAAGACGTTCTTTGGGCGATGACAACACGATTCGAAGCAGACAAAGATATTGTAACGATTCCTGGAATCAGATGTCATCCACTTGATCCATCTCAGACACCAGAGTACAACATGCTGTTAGAAGACGTTGGATGTACATGTAAGACAATCTTTGACTGTACAGTTCCATATCGCCTGAAAGACAAGTTCGAGAGAGCGAAATTTATCGATCTTGATCCAAAGAAATGGTTCCCAAGTCTGTAGGCATGAAAAAGTACATATAAATAAAAGGGCAGTGTAGCTTGGGGGTTTGTGCATTGTCTTTTAAATAAAAAAGAAAAAAGGAGAAAAAGAATATGAGTAAGAAACGTATTACAAAATTATTGGCAGTAGTAGTAGCAGCTGTAATGATGGTATCTACATTCGCAGCATGCGGATCTGAACCAGCACCAGCACCAGCAGGATCTTCTGCAGGAGCAGAAACATCTACACCAGCACCAGAAGCTGATGGTCAGGTTTACACATTAAAAGTTCAGTCTCAGGACCCTGAAATGGGCGCAACAGGCCGTTTCTTAGAAGAATGGGCAGCAGCAGTAGAAGAAGCATCCGGCGGCAGACTGGAAATCAACATTTTCCACGGCGCAACATTAGGACCTGCTACAGAATCTTTCAACATGGCTGAATCTGGCGCAGTAGATATCGCTTGGGGTCTTCCATCTATGACAACAGGTAAATTCCCTCTGACAGACGTTGGAGCATTACCATTTACAGCAGTTGATTCTCTTCAGGCAAGTTATGCACTTTGGGATCTGTATGATTCTACAGATTACCTGAAGAACGAATGGAGCAGCGTAAAAGTTCTTCTGTTCCACTCCAACTGTGACTCCCCATTATTATTAGTAAACAAAAAAATTGAAAAAGTTGATGATCTGAAAGGTCTTTCTTCCAGATTTATCGGTGGTGCTTCCACAGACTTCGCTAACATGGTAGGCGCAATTCCTTCTACAATGGCAGTAAATGATATCTATACAAACCTTGAAAAAGGTGTTGTTGATGCAGCTGCAAACTGTGGATGGGACGTAGTTGACTCCTTCCGTATGTATGAACAGGCTGAGTACATCTTAGACTGGCATCTGAACATTAACCCATACTTCTTAGTAATGAACTTAGATTCTTACAACAGCCTTCCAGCAGATCTTCAGGCAGTTATCGATGAATACTCTGGATACAAAGCATTAGAATACGTTGGAACAAAATGGCAGGATATCAAAGCTTCTTGTATGGAAGCAAATGCTGACAAAGTTTACACATTATCTGATGAAGAACAGGCTAAATTAGTTGCAATCGGTGAAGAAGTAGCTCAGAAATGGATTGACAACGTAACAGCAAACGGCGCAGATGGCCAGGGCCTCTACGACGCTTGGATGGAAAGAGTTGCTAAATACGAAGACAAAATCGCAAAGTAATATAAGTTTGCCCTCATTGGAATAAAACGCTGCCGCTTGGCGGCAGCGTTTTATTTTTAAAAAAGTTTGGTTCAAAAAATGTAACTATATTCAGTGATAAAAAGTTGTTGATAACAATAATAACGAAAGACATTGAAAGGGGTGTTTAATTCGTGTCTATGACAGTATTAGCCATTGTGGGAATCGCCTTGTTGATCGTTTTGCTTTTAGCAGGTGTTCATATCGGATTCGCCATGATGATTGTTGGCTTTATCGGTTATACAGCGGTAGTATCCCTGACAGGCGGTTTGGGGATGTTGAAATCCGTTCCATTTGCCCAAACGGCAAACTATAGCTTGGCAGTAATTCCGCTATTTGTATTGATGGGGCAGTTTGCCTTTGCATCAGGATTATCCAAGGATCTTTATGATGCATGTTATAAATTCTTTGGTCGTATTCCTGGTGGTCTTGCAGTTTCCACAATCGTGGCAAGTGCAGGTTTCGCAGCTATCTGTGGTTCATCCGCAGCCAGCTCAGCAACAATGGGTGTTGTATGTTTCCCAGAAATGAAACGTTATAAATATGATGATGGTCTGTCTACAGGCTGTCTCGCAGCAGGTGGTACATTGGGTATTCTGATTCCTCCTAGCGTAGGCTTTATCCTTTACGGTATTGCTTCTGGAGAATCTATCGGCGCGTTGTTCGCAGCTGGTATCATTCCAGGTATCCTTCTGACTGCATGCTACATAGGAGCAATCGTTATTCAGGTTGTGAAGAATCCAGCAAAAGGACCTAAGGGTGAGAAATTCTCAGCAGCAGAAAAAATGCAGGCGCTGGTAAAAATCATTCCTATCCTTATTCTGTTTGTAATCGTTATCGGTGGTATTTTTATCGGTTTCTTTACTGCAAACGAAGGTGGCGCAATCGGTGCTTTCGGTGCGATGCTGTTTATGCTTTATAGAAAATGGGGCAAATGGAAAGAATTTTTCCACGCTGTTTTTGACGCAGTTAAGACAAGTGCGATGATCTTACTGATTGTTACAGGCGCATATGCATTTGGATACTTCCTGACAGTTACAATGCTTCCAACAATGCTTGCAACAACAATTGCAGGTCTTGCAGTGCCAAAATATGTAATTTTGATTCTGATCCTCTTAGTATACGTAGCGCTTGGATGTATCATGGACTCTTTATCCATGATCGTGCTTTTGGTTCCAATCTTCTTACCAATCGCTCAGCAGCTTGGTTTCGACACAATCTGGTTCGGCGTACTGATGGTAATGGTAATGGAAATGGGACAGATCACACCACCGGTTGGTATCAACGCGTTTATTATTGCGGGTATTGCCAAGGATGTACCGTTGGCCAAGGTATTCCGCGGACTTGTTCCATTTATTCTTGCGTTGGTTGTGGCAATTGTAATTGTGTTGATTTTCCCTCAGCTGTCACTGTTCATTCCAAATATGATTTACGGGTAAGGAGGGCATAGCGTATGAAGAATTATGTAAAAGTATACAATGCTTTCTATAAGCTTAGTAAAGTGCTTGCTTATATTTCCATTATAGCAGTACTCTTTATCACAGTAATGACAACAGTAGACGTTGTGCTCCGATTAATCTCTGAGCGAACACCATTGAATATGTTCATCAAAGGAACATTTGAGTTTACACAGTTGTTCATGATCCTTATCGTATTCTTTGCGTATGCCATCACAGAACTTGATAATGGACATGTAAGAGTATCTATCATTACAGATAAGCTGCCAAAATTGCCAAAAGAAATTCTGGATGTGATTGTTCGTGCAATTGTTTCTGTATTTGGTTTTATTTTGACATATGCCTGCTGGCTTCAGACGGCAGCACATATTGAAGGTCATATCACATCTTCTGTATTATTTATTCCATTTACACCATTCTCGTTGTGTATGACAATCGGTGTACTGCTCTTTACAATCAGTATGGTATTGAAGTTTATCAATAGTATCATCACTTTGGTGAAAAAAGGAGATGATTGGGAACAGGAGTTGATGAAATAAATGAAGAGATACGATTTTGAGTATCATTTTTATATTCCAGAAGTACTGTCTGCTATGGCGAAATCCAAACAGATTCCTTGGTATGATGCAAAAAATGATCTGCTCCATTGGACAGATAAGATTGCTCAGCCACAGAATGGTTTGATGCCAGGATTGTATATGGACTATGACCACAGAATTGCTCACATGGATCATAGAGGTATCGATGTAGCAGTCTTAAGCAGCGCGCCGGGAGCGGAGGAACTTCCGTTAGAGGTATCCCTGCCTCTTTGCAAAAAGATTAATGACAATATTTATGATCATATGAAAAAATATCCAGGAAGATTCTTAGGAAGTGCTACTTTGCCACTCCATGATATCGATGCGGCTTGTGACGAATTAAAACGCTGTGTGACTGAACTTGGATTTGTGGCATGGCATGCCCATGCATTATTCCTGGACCAGGGGCTTGATGAAGAGAAATTCTTCCCTGTATTTAAAACAGCAGCAGATCTAGGTATCTATGTATATCTTCATCCAAGATGTTCATTCTATGAAAGATTGACTGGATTTGATTTCCCATTAGCTGGATCTGGTCTGGGATTTACTACAGATATACAGATTACCGTAATCAAGATGATGCTTCGTGGCTTGTTTGAACGTCTGCCACATTTGAAAATAATGTTAGGTCATTTGGCAGAAGGTCTTCCATTCTATCTGGAACGCTTTGAGAGCAGATTGAATGCCCATCCTTCAGAGGCCAACAAGATGGAACATTCTGTTACACATTATTTCAAAAACAACATTCTGGTTTCCACCAGTGGAAATACCAGTGCGGCGGCTTTTGAGTGTGTAAAAAAAGTATGTGGCATTGATAAGATGTTCATCGGAACAGACAATCCGTTTGAGGAGCCATTCCTCATGCTGGATTTCTTGGATGAAGTGCCATTATCTAAGACAGAACGAGAAATGCTGTATTACAAGAATGCTGAAAAGCTTTTAGGAATTTCATAAGATTTTATGGAGAAGGGGGCTTTTGCCCTCTTCTTTGTGAATCAGCATGTGCAACGTATCACAACACTGGTAAACCAGCTTGGAATTGCAGAAAGGAACAAAATATGATTGAGGTACTATCTAAAGCAGCATGTTTTGTTGTGATTATAGCTCTAGGATTTTTTTTGAAAAAAGCAGGCGTATTTCGGGAAAAAGATTTCCAAATACTTGCAAAACTTGTGCTTTATATCACATTGCCGGCATCTATTATCTATAACCTTTCGGGAAAAACAATACATTTGTCTTTGCTGACAATCAGTTTGCTGGCTATTGGCTGTGGTGTACTGCAGATGTTGATAGCTTTTTTGTGGAGCCGCAAAAAAGGGCGTCATGTACAAGCCTGTGAAATGCTCAATGCAAGTGCGTTTAATACAGGGAATTACACGATGCCTATAGCGCAGAGCTTTCTTGGTTCTACGGGAGTAATGATTACTAGTCTTTTTGATATGGGTAACGCTGTGTTAGGGCTTGGTGGTGTGTATAGTATCGCATCATTAGTAAAAGAAGGCCGCACGCAGTTTGCGGTGAAAAAGATTTTAAAGAGATTGTTTTCCGCAGTGGCGTTTGATACATATCTAGTTATGATTGCATTATCCTTTTTCAAAATCCAGATGCCAGGTTTTGTTATGGATCTGACGGGGATGCTCAGTGGAGCCAATGTATTTGTTGCAATGTTCATGCTGGGTGTAGGTTTTAAACTCGATATTGATAGAAACAAAATTGGATTTCTTGTAAGACCACTTGTAATCCGATATGGCTTGGCAGTAGTACTGGCATTGGTGTTCTACTATTTGTTGCCATTCCCACTGGAATATCGGCAAGTGCTTGTAATCTTGCCATTCAGTCCGGTGGCAATGACTGCCGCACCATTTACAGGGCAAATCGGTGGAGATGTGGGGCTGTCGAGTTCGGTAACATCAATATCTATCGTGATCAGTACAATCTGTATGATTAGTATCTTTGCGGTGATGGCTTGATTTTTAAAGCAAGCTGTCCAGGTGCGTGGGAGCGCGGGAAATCTTATGCCGACGCACCGCGGAGAAGAAAGTCAAGTTGGCCGGGTGCGTGGGAGCGCGGGAAATCTTATGCCGACGCACCGCGGAGAGGAAAGGCAAGCTGGCCGGGTGCGTGGGAGCGCGGGAAGTCTTAGACAGACGTACCGCGGAGAAGAAAGGCAAGCTAGCCGGGTGCGTGGGAGCGCGGGAAATCTTATGCCGACGCACCGCGGAGAAGAAAGGCAAGCTGGCCGGGTGCGTGGGAGCGCGGGAAATCTTATGCCGACGCACTTGAGTGAAATAATAAGAGAGAAAACCAAGGATCTGAATAAGCCCCTTGGTTTTTTTATGTGATTTTGGGAGAAAAATATGATAAACTATTGAGTGCGATGAAGATATAAAACCAATAGTTTTGATATAAATAGAACTTAAGTTTTGAGGAAGTAATATGGAACAATATTCTGTTACTGGTATGAGCTGTGCGGCTTGCAGCGCTAGAGTGGAGAAGGCGGTTTCCAAAGTTGAGGGTGTTACAGCTGTTTCTGTGAATCTGCTGACCAACTCCATGGGTGTTGAGGGAACAGCAGTGGAGGAAGCTATTGTAGCCGCTGTGGTTCAGGCTGGATATGGAGCAGCAAAAAAGAAACGTGATGAATATAAGACTGGAAAAGAACGTGCCAAAGAAGCGGGGGTATGTGCGGGAGAGACATTAGATGGTGCATATGCTGGCGAGAAGTTAGAAGACGCCATTTATAACGAGAAGTTAGAAGACGCCATTTATAACGAGGAGTTAGAAGACGCCATTTATGACGAAGAGGCGCTGGTTGATCGCGAGACACCATTGCTTCGTAAGCGTTTGTTAGCATCCATTGGATTCCTGCTGGTGCTTATGTATTTTTCTATGGGCCATATAATGTGGGGATGGCCTGTGCCGAGATTTTTTGAAGAAAATTGTGTGGCACTTGGCGTTCTGCAGCTTGTTCTTTCTGCAGTGGTTCTGATCATAAATAAGAAGTTTTTTGTAAATGGATTCAAGGGGTTGATTCATGGTGCGCCTAACATGGACACTTTGGTAGCCCTTGGGTCTGGAGTATCATTCGGATATAGTGTATATGGACTGATTGCTATGGGACTGGCTTGGTCAGCTGGAGAGGTGGAACGAGCGCATCATTTCTTACATGACTTTTATTTCGAGTCGGCAGCCATGATTCTAACCTTGATCACGGTAGGGAAGATGCTTGAAGCTCATTCGAAAGGGAAAACAACAGATGCGCTGAAAGGGCTTATGAAACTTGCTCCTAAGACAGCGGTTCTTCTGGTAGACGGCACTGAGATGCAAGTGCCGGTTGCGAAAGTTAAAAAAGATGATATTTTTGTGGTCCGCCCAGGAGAGAAGATTCCTGTAGATGGAGTTGTAATAGAAGGTCACAGCGGAGTAAACGAGTCTGCGCTAACAGGGGAGAGCATTCCTGTAGACAAAGAGGTTGGAAGCGGTGTTTATGCGGCAACTATGAATACTTCTGGATTTTTAAAATGCCGAGCTACGAAAGTAGGGGAAGATACGTCTCTCTCTCAGATCATTCAGCTGGTTAGTGATGCGGCGGCTACCAAAGCCCCTGTGGCAAAAATAGCAGACAAAGTGTCTGGCGTGTTTGTGCCGACAGTGATTGCGATAGCAGTGATCACGTTAATCATTTGGTTGTTGGCTGGACAGACTGTAGGTTATGCTCTTGCAAGAGGAATCTCAGTGCTGGTAATCAGCTGTCCGTGTGCACTAGGACTTGCGACACCGGTTGCCATTATGGTAGGAAACGGCAAAGGTGCCAGAAATGGTATCTTGTTTAAAAATGCAGTATCGTTAGAAACTGCAGGCAAGGTTCAGATTGTAGCGTTGGATAAAACAGGTACCATCACGGTAGGGGAGCCAAAAGTGACAGACATTCTCCCTTCAGATGGAGTCACAGAGGAAGAACTTTTGACAGTGGCATTTTCTCTGGAGCAAAAAAGTGAACATCCATTGGCGAAAGCCATCGTTGCATGTGGATTGGCAAGACAGATTCAACCAAAGAATGTGGATAACTTTGCAATATTGCCAGGAAATGGTTTGGAAGGCAATATGCAAACAAGCACTTTGCTGGTTGAGATTTTTGGCGGAAGCCAGAAATATATTGAAGGCAAGGTAGGCCTTTCTGAAAAAATGAAAAAACAGGCGGATGATTTGGCAGATCAAGGAAAAACACCGTTGTTTTTCGGTACGGAAGGCAGATTGCTTGGTATGATTGCTGTGGCAGATGTGATAAAACCTGAGAGCCCACAGGCGATAAAAGAACTTCAGAGCATGGGTATTCAGGTAATCATGCTTACCGGAGATAACGAGAAAACAGCCCGCGCCATTGGCGCCCAGGCCGGTGTAGATGAAGTGATTGCCGGGGTTCTTCCGGATGGAAAAGAAGAGATTATCCGCAACCTTCAGCAAAAAGGCCTTGTGGCCATGGTCGGTGACGGCATCAATGATGCGCCGGCGTTGGCAAGAGCCGATGTTGGCATTGCCATTGGAGCAGGAACAGATGTGGCTATTGACACAGCGGATGTAGTGCTGATGAAAAGTCAGCTTACAGATGTTTGCGGAGCTATCCGACTTAGCAGAGGTACGTTGCGCAATATTAAGCAGAATCTGTTCTGGGCTTTTATCTATAATGTGATAGGAATTCCTTTGGCAGCGGGAGTGTGGATTCCTGTGTTCGGGCTGCAGCTTACCCCGATGATTGGTGCTGCGGCAATGAGTTTGTCTAGCTTTTGCGTTGTGACAAACGCGTTGAGGCTGAACTTTTTAAATATTTATGGAAAAATAAATGAAACAGGAATCGAAACAGAGATCGAAAGAGAAAACGAAATAGAAACTGGAATTGATATAGAAATAGAAACAGAAATAAAAACAGAAACAGAAATAGAAACCGTGGAGGATAAAACAATGACAAAGACAATGGTGATTGAAGGTATGATGTGCAAACATTGTGAAGCACATGTTAAAAAAGCGCTGGAAGCGTTAGAACAGGTTGAGGAGGCGGTTGTTAGCCATGTAGAAGGAACTGCAGTGGTAACATTGAAGGCTGAGATCGCTGACGAAGTGCTGAAAGCAACTGTTGAGGAGATGGAATATCCTGTTCATGAGATTAGATAGGAGGCTTTTATGGCAGATACATTAAAGCATCGCAATATATTGTATGATGATAGACAGATTGGATTATATCCAACAGATAAGTTAAAACGAGTGGATGCACCAACAAATAAATCCATTCTTCCACCAGAGCAGAGAGAACGGAGAAAAGAATCTGATCATATTATGGCGCAGGGAGCCATGGGTGGATTAGGACCGGAGATGGCGGCGTTGGCAGAGCGAGTTACGGTACAGGAACCGCTTGGGGCAGCTTTTGTTGATATGCAAAGTGTTTTGGCGGGGATTCCACAGAATCCGGTGGCATCTAAGAAAGCGCCAATTCCGGAAGATCCGAGAGTGCTTGCACGTCATATTAAAAGTCTGGGTATTTTCCTTGGAGCGGATATGGTGGGAATCTGTAAAATGCAGCCTTCCTTTGCATATACCCATAACACAGAAGGAAAAGAATTATTTAGTGATTACAAATATGCGATCGTAATGATTGCCAGAAAGCATGTTCCAACGGTAGTGGCTTCTGATGGGGCAGAGAGCATTATGGATCCGGCAAGTTTCCAGGCGTATCAGCGTTTGACATGTCAGTCAGAAACAATGGCGAATTATATCCGCCGTCTCGGGTATGAAGCGGCGCCAAGCCATATGTTTGGATATCTGAATATGATGATGCCACTGATTATTGAAGCTGGTTTAGGGGAAGTTGGCCGAATGGGGATTGCTATCAATCCGTTCTTAGGGGCCAATTATAAATCAGCAGCAGTACTGACAAATTTACCGTTAGAGGTAGACAAACCGATTGATTTTGGTCTGAGAGAATATTGCAAGAACTGTCGTGTGTGTGTGAACGCATGCCCGGTAGGCGCAATTTCTGAAGGAGACATGGTAGAATACAACGGATATGAAACCTGGAATATGGACAGGGAAACATGTTTCCGTTTTTATTTAGAGACACGTGTTTGCGGACGTTGTTCAAAATTATGCCCATGGAGCAATCCGGATATTTCTCCGGAAGCGTACAAAGAGTGGGATGGCAGCAATGAATGGCTGCATAACAGAGCTCGTGAGAGAACTAGAGAAATTATTGCAAACGGCTGGAAAGAGCCTGTGGAAGAGACAGATAAATGGTGGTTTGATCTGGTAAAAGGCGATATGGATAGCGATGAGCTCTTTCCTGCGGACACAGAATTAAAATATTAGATTTATCCTGTGAAAAACAGTAAATCTTGCATGTAGAAAGAGATGTAGTATGGCAAGTTCAGCAGTAGAAAATAATTCAATAAGAGACCTGACCACTGGTCCGGTTGCGCGAAAACTATATCGTTTTGCGCTGCCGATTATTCTGACCAATCTGCTTCAGGCTATTTATAATGTTGCGGACATGATTATTGTGGGGCAGTTTCTTGGCTCCACGGGGATGGCGGCAGTCAGTGTAGGTGGGCAGATTACTATGATCGTGTTGGTTGTGATCATGGCTTATTCGAATGCAGAGGCGGTAGTAGTAGGACAGATGTCCGGCGCGGGGAATAAAGAAGGCATTGCAAAGACGGCAAACAGTATGCTTGTGTTTGCCATTATTATCAGCCTTTGTCTGACGGTGGCGGTGATCGCATTATCCAATCCGCTCCTTCATGGGTTGAATGTGGAAGAAAAGGCGTTCGTTGACACGAGAAATTATTTGATCGTGTACATGTGCGGAACGGTCTTTGTGTACATATACAACGCCCTGTATGGATTGCTCCGAGGTTTGGGAGAATCTACGGCGCCGATGGTCTTTGCCATTATTTCTACAATTGTGAATCTGGTGCTGGACATTGTTTTTGTAGGATATACGCCGTTAGGAACAGCAGGGGCTGCCTTGGCTACGGTGTTGTCTCAGATTATGACCGTTATCATGATGGTAATCTTTATTAAGAGAAAGATTACGGTATTTCGTTTTGCAAGAAAAGAACTTCGCATTGACAGAATGTGCCTGGGGCAGCTTATCAAGGTTGGGCTGCCACAGATGTGCCAGTTTGTACTGACAAATATCTCCTTCATTCTGATTGGAGCGCTGATCAACAGCTACGGTACAGAATCCACAGCGGCAGCAGGTGCGGCAAATAAGATCTACAACTTTGGTATTTTGCCAGGACAGGCTATTATGGCAGGAATTATTACGATGACTGCCCAAAATATACCTGGGAAAAATTACAAACGTATTTACAAAGGGGTTGGAGCAGGAATGGTCCTTACGCTGATCATTGGTGCTGTTTTAATGGCAGTTTGTCAGTTTCTGCCTGAGCAGCTGCTGGGATTGTTTACTTCTGAGGCTGAAGTGATCGCTATCGGAGTTCCTTTTATGAGAATTCTGGTTTGGGCTTTTGTGCTGGAGAATTTTATGTTCTGTTTCTTTGGACTGCTGACAGGGGCAGGTTATACGCATATTACAATGATTTGTGCCTTGTCTTCGGCTTTTGCCGTTCGATTTGCCTTTTCTCATATATTGGCAAATTTTTCGCCGATGGGATTCAATGGAATTGCATTAGCTTATGTGCTGGCGCCGATATTGGCCATTGCCATTGCAGGGTTATTTACCTTAAGTGGCCGTTGGAAGAAACCGCGAGTGAGGACCCAGTAAATAATCCTGGTGTGCGGACCGGCAAATTTTTCCGAGATGCGGAATATACATAAAACATTTCAGAATGGAGTTTTATATGAACTCAAATAAGTTAGTTGTTGGCATCCTTGCCCATGTTGATGCGGGGAAGACTACCCTGTCGGAGAGTATTCTCTATCAGTGTGGTGCAATCCGAAAGATCGGGCGTGTGGATCACAAGGATGCTTTTTTAGATAATTTTGAGCTTGAGCGAGCCAGGGGAATTACAATCTTTTCCAAACAGGCTCAGTTTCAGCTGGGAGAAAAACAGATAGCCCTGCTTGATACGCCTGGGCATGTGGATTTTTCTGCAGAGATGGAGAGAACTTTGCAGGTGCTTGACTATGCCATTTTGGTAATCAGCGGTGCAGACGGTGTGCAGGGCCATGTGCAGACACTGTGGAGACTGCTGAAGCAGTATCGGATTCCTGTATTCTTGTTTGTGAACAAGATGGATCAGGAAGGGACAGATCCACAGGCGCTGATGGAGGAATTGAAGGGGAAGTTAGACGGCCGTTGTGTGGATTTTTCTGAAACAGCGGAGGATTTTCTGGAGGAAGTGGCTGTCTGTGATGAGGAGCTTTTGGAGCGATATCTGGAAACAGGAGAGATTCAGGAGCAGGAGATCATTTCTCTGATACAGAAAAGAAAAGTGTTTCCTTGCTTTTTCGGTTCTGCCCTTAAAAATCAGGGTGTGGACAGATTTTTGGCAGGGTTTGATAAATACAGTCAGAGTCCATCTTGCCCGGACACTTTTGGGGCAAGAGTTTACAAGATCACAAGAGATCCGCAGGGGGCGCGACTGACACATTTAAAGATTACAGGCGGAACGCTGAAAGTAAAGGCTGTGCTTTCTGGAAATCAGGATGCGGAAGATGCCTGGGAAGAAAAAGTGGATCAGATTCGCGTGTATTCGGGAACCACTTACGAGATGCAGCAGGAAGTTCAGGCCGGAAGTATCTGCGCGGTGACAGGTCTAACCCAGACAATTTGCGGCCAGGGACTTGGATTTGAAACAGATCATACAGAACCGGTGCTGGCGCCTGTGTTAACATATCAGATTATGCTGCCAGAGGGCAGCGATGTGCATCAGAGCTTTTTAAAAATGCGTCAGTTGGAAGAAGAAGAGCCATTGTTGCACATTGTTTGGAAGGAACAGGCCAACGAGATTCATGCCCAGGTGATGGGCGCTGTTCAGATGGAAGTGCTAAAGAGCATGATCTGGGACCGTTATGGATTGGATGTGGCTTTTGAAAAAGGCAGCATTGTTTACAAAGAAACCATTGCCAACGTGGTTGAGGGGGTTGGACATTTTGAACCTTTGCGCCACTATTCAGAAGTGCATCTTCTGATGGAACCTACAGAACTTGGCACAGGAATGACATTCGAGTGTGATTGCAGCGAGGATCTGCTGGATAAAAACTGGCAGGGACTGATTTACACTCACCTTACAGAAAAACGGCACAAAGGTGTGCTGACCGGGTCTGAGATTACAGATATGAAGATTACTCTGAAATCAGGCAAAGCCCACCAGAAACATACAGAAGGAGGAGACTTTAGACAGTCTACCTATAGAGCTATCAGACAAGGTTTGATGCAGGCAGAGTCTGTACTTTTGGAACCGGTGTATCAGTTCCGTCTTGAGATTCCGGCTGACATGGTAGGGCGCGCCATGACAGACATTCAGCGCATGTATGGAAGTTTTGAGGGACCTGAGATAGAAGGAGAGAATGCAGTGCTCACAGGTACTGCCCCAGTAGCTACTATGGGTGATTATCAGCTGGAAGTCACATCCTACACAAAAGGGAAAGGCCACCTGTATTGCGACTTGAAAGGATATGCCCCATGTCACAACCAAGAGGAAGTAGTTGCCCAGATTGGTTATGCCCCAGATGGAGATACCGAGAATCCATCCGGATCAGTGTTCTGTGCCCACGGAGCAGGATTTATCGTGCCTTGGAATCAAGTTTCCGAGTATATGCATTTAGAATCTGTTTTGGAAGCGCCAAAGGAAGTTCTGTTAGAAGAACAGGTGCCGATTAATTTTGCCCGAACAAAGACTGCGGGAAGTCTGAACACTTCCTGGGAGATGGATAAGGAACTGCAGGAGATCTTTGACAGAACATATGGCAGTGCAAAGCAAGAGCGAAGAACATACGCAAGAACCGTGCGGTCCGTGGATAGATATGACAGCAGTTACGGAGGCTATTCTCCAAAAAGTAAAAAGTCCAGCGAAAAAGAATACTTGCTGGTGGATGGATACAATATTATTTTTGCATGGGACGATCTGAAAGAATTGGCTGAGATCAACATCGAGTCTGCCCGCAATAAGTTGATGGACATTTTGTGTAACTATCAGGGCTATAAAGGGATGACGCTAATCCTTGTCTATGACGCCTATAAGGTAAAAGGAAATCCAGGGGATATCTCTAAGTACCATAACATTTATGTGGTCTATACCAAAGAAGCTGAGACGGCGGATATGTACATTGAGAAAACCGTTCATGAATTGGGACACAAACACAATGTTACAGTTGCCACATCCGATGGGATGGAGCAGATCATCATCATGGGAGCCGGGGCACAGCGCTTATCGGCTCAGGGCTTGTTAGAAGAAATCCAGCTTATGCAGCAAGAACTTCGACAGGAACATCTGGACAAAGAGAAACGAAGTGGTAATTATCTGTTTGATCATATGTCAGAGGATCTGGCAGATTTGATGGAAGATGTGAGACTTGGGAAGAAAAGTCTGGATGAATCTGAAGAAGACTAGGGAAAAATAATCGGAACGTAAATCCTAGAATGTAAAGAGCAGGTCTAAAGCGTA
>JAZQSD010000068.1:0-58928 GCA_045629925.1 Eubacterium sp. | reverse complement strand
CCATTTGAGACAGATCTTCCGGTATTTCCACTGAATGATCCAAAGGCACTGGTTCCTTTCATCTTGGCATATATTAGAGGATAACGTTTCAATATAATAAAAAAATTTTATAAAACTATTACCGAAAGGTATGAATCCCCTTGTTCTGACAAAAAACAAGGGGATTTTTTATATCTTTTCTTTCTTTTCCCCTTATTATTCAGGCCATTTTTGCAACACTTTTTACAAATTTTCTTCCTTGTTTTGGTCATTTTGCCTTTTAAATGTGCAAAATTGTACTGTTTTGTCAGATAATTCCAACCTTTTTCGTTTGTACGGGATAGGCAATTTGCAATTGTCAGACAAAAGGTGTTTTTGCTGTACAGTTGTGCGGGTTACAGGCTAGAAACTAGTAACTCTTTGGTTGACATTAAACTATGCATAATATATAATTGCGTTAGTGGAGTTTATAAATTTTTTATAAACTCTATAATAAATTTTCACCATTTTAAGGAGGTTTTTTATGGGAGCTTTAAAAAACATTAACTTCGGTGTTAAAGGCTGGATCTTACTTATTTACCAGTTCTTAGCATTCGTATCCTTCACAGTTTTCACTAACTATCCTATGAATATGTTAGCTGATCTGTACGGCGGAGCAGACCTTCTGCCAAAAATCTACACAGCAGGTGCTGTAGTAGCTATCATCTTCCAGCTGATTCTTGCTCAGTTCATCGGTAAAATCAGCATTAGAAAATTCAGTGCTGGTCTTGGCGCATTAGCTATGATCTTCACACTAATCATTTCTGTAATGAATCCATTCACATGCAACCTTGCTGTATGGCAGGCATGCTACTTCATTACATGTTTCTTAGTTCCAATGTGGGCTACTTTCTCTGTATCTTCTTTAGTAGGTCAGTGGTTCCCAACTAAGAAAGGTTCTTTCATGGGTATTGCTACAATCGCATTCCCAATCGTTAACGGTTTAATGGGTCTTTTCGCTGGTTTAGTATTCCACGGCCAGATGCCAAATCCAAAAGCTGGTTTCATGCCATTCTGGATCATCTGCTTAATCGGTTACTTACTGGGTATCATCTTCATCAAAGACTTCCCAGAACAGTGCGGCGCTTACCGTGACAACGACAAGAACATGACTCCTGAAATTGCTGAAGCAATGTTAAAAGCAGATATCGAAAACAAAAAGAAATCTGTATGGAAAGTTGCTGGCAACTTCTCTTCTAAAGACTTCTGGTGTATCACAATCCCAGCTGGTTTTTTACTTATGTTCTCTGTAGGTACAATGACTCAGACAAACGCTATCATCGGCGCTTACGGTGCTGAAATGGATAAATTCGGTGGTTTCGCTGGCGTTATGGTACTTATCATGATCTTCGGTATCATCGGTTCTATCGTAATCGGTTTCCTTGATCAGGCATTAGGAACAAAGAAAGCTATGATCATTGCTTGTGCAGTTATGTTATTATCTGGTATCTGCGGCGCAATGGGCAATGCTACAGCTACAGTTGCTGCATTAGTTATGTTAGCTATCTTCATGGGTGCTTCCTCTAACTTTACAGTTTCTGCAGCAGCTCAGTACTGGAGACGTGAAGACTTTACTTCCGTATTCTCTACACTGAACCCAATCGCTAACTTACTTTCCGCTATTGGACCAACAGTTATCGCAATCGCAATGTTCGGTTTCGGTGGCCCAACAGCTGTATTTACAGTTATCGCAGTTGCAGGTGTTATCGGTGTTGTTCTTACATTACTCTTCTCTGCTAAGAACGTTAAGAGAGTTGACGACAAACGTCGTGAAAAAGCTGGCTTAGTATTAGACGATGCATTAGTAGGACGTAAATAATTTCATATTGAACATGTAATCTATTTACATAGAGAAAGGTGAGTGTCGTGCAAGACACTCACCTTTTTTATTTAATAGTATTCTTTTTCATTCCATAACGCCATCTTTCAAACTGCATTGTCTAATCATTCTCCGATACACCAGACAACAATTCCATAAACAATGCAATTGACGGATTATAATTATTCTTTCTCCAGGCGGCTGTTACATCATGTCCCTTAGCCTCTGCAAAATCAATCTCTCTTATCACTACCTCTGGGTTGTTTTTCTCAATCGTGCAATTGGAGGTAATCGTAACATACTTGCCACTCTCAACCCACAGCAACGTATCTTCTAGTTTCTCCACATATTTAACCGGAGAGTGAATGCCCCCTTTGGCTAATAAATTCTGGATATAGGAAAATCCATCTGCACTGCTGTGTTCTGCCAACTGAACAAACTGCTCATTTTTCAGATCCTCGAAAGTCAGATTCTCCTTAAAGGCCAATGGGTGTTTGCGATTCATCATCAAGCAGGAATCATATTTTTGTATATCAACCGTTACTAAATTCGGCTTATCAAACAATGAAAATCCATAGGTAATAATGATATCCGCCTGATCTTCATAAAGGTCATCTGGCAATTTTCCCAGTGCGCCTCTTGCCATGGTTAACTGAATATGTGGATATTTTTCCTGAAATATCTTCATTGCTTCAGAAAACATCTTGGAAGTATCATACACATCTAAGAGTCCTAATCGAAGCTGCCCCTGATAACCCTGATTGGCAGTTTTGGCATCCTGCACCAAATCTTCATAATTTTTCAAAAGATCTGGAAGTCCATTTAACAGAATCACACCGCCAGGTGTCAGTTTTAATTTCTTTTTATCTCGCACAAACAGGGCTGTTCCCAGTTCTTCTTCCATAACACCAATCTGTCGGCTCAAAGCTGGCTGTGTAATGAACAAGCTTTTTGCCGCCTCGGTAAAATTCAAACATCGCGCTACCGCAATAAAATACTTCATTTGCGTTAATGTCATAGTTATCTCTCCTGCTCTCTTTCGCAAAACAACAACGTACTATGTGTTCTCATAATAATAGAGAACCTATCAAAAATCAATCTTTTATTACCAAAACATTGGCATTCCATTACCATAAGGCATAACAAAATAAAAAACTTGCATCTTGCCACTGCCGCTTATAATTGCGCCATTTTTTCTTTAATGTTACACTAGAAGTAGCGTGAAAACGAACCAAAGGTTTTAGGAGGTATATTATGAAAGTATTAGGTATTGTTGCAGGACGTCGCAACGGTAACAGCGAAATCCTTGTAAAAGAAGCACTCTTAGCTTGTCAGGCTGCTGGTGCAGAATGCAAAATGATCAACCTTTTCGATTACCATATCGAACCATGTATCGGCTGCGAATGCTGTACAATGGCAATGGGTGACGTAGGCATGGGTAAATTAGACAAATATCCAGGCTGTGTTTTAAGAGAAAAAGATGATATGGAAAAAATCATCAAAGAAATGCAGACATGCAACGCTATCATCGTTGGATGCCCTGTATATGACTTAGCTCCATCTGCTCTTTACTTAAAATTCGCTCAGAGATTCTTAGCTTACGAATTAGCATTCTTATTAGAAATCGGCGAAGTAAAAGTAGATCCACATTTAGTAGCTGGTCTTATCGCAGTTGGCGGTTCTTGCCACGACTGGATGCCATTTGGTCTTGAAGTTATGTCTGCTACAATGTTCACACAGTCTGTACAGGTTGTTGACCAGATGCTTGCTACACGTAACGGCCGTCCAGGTAACGTATTACTTCGTGACGAACAGCTTGAAAGAGCAAAACTTATGGGCGAAAACATCATCAAATCTATCCAGACACCTGTAGAAGAACGTGGCTACCTTGGCGAAGCTGACTTCGGTATGTGCCCAGCTTGCCACTCTCACTTAATCTACAAAGGCGATCCACACTGGGATGGCATTCAGTTCCCATTTGAATGTGCAGTATGTGGTTGCGGTGGCGACTTAGTGAAAAAAGAAAACGGCGAATACGAATTCGTTCTGGCTGAAAACGGACATATCCGTGACAGAAACATCAACTCAGCTCGTGCAGAACACTTAAACGAAATCGTTACAACAAAGATCGATTTCTTCAAACGTCAGCACACAATCCAGGACAAATACGCTAAGTATAAAGAAATCAAATTCCCAGCAATCTAATATAGCTACAAGAAAACAGGTGAACGGAAACAGACATTTGTTTTCAATATAGATTTAAACATTTCGTACATACTAAAAGGAGCGAGAACTCAATGTTCTCGCTCTTTCTTTATCTATATCATTCAAAAAAGTTGCTTGTAGAATTACTTTTCGTTTCCTTTTAAGTACACAAACCAGTATGCAGCTCCAACACAGATAGCGCCACCGATAATATTTCCAATCGTTGATGGAATAAGATTCTGGATGAAACCTCCCACTGTAAGCGAACTCATGTCTACACCTGCTGCCATCGCTGCATCAGCGTATGCTGGAACCATCTTTGCAAAAAGTCCCGCTCCGATAAAATACATATTTGCCACACAGTGTTCAAATCCACACAGGACAAAGATCATAACCGGGAAGAATAACCCTAGCACTTTCCCTGCAACATCCTTTGCTGCAAAGGTAATCCAAACAGCCAGTGCAACTAAAAAGTTACACATAATGCCTCGTATCAGAATATCTCCAAAGGAAAGAGATGTTTTTGCCGCTGCAGTTGAGATTACAGAAACAGCCAGTCCACTGTCAAACAATCCAATCTGATCACTGAACACGATGCCTGCTGCCACCAGCAATCCACCAATAAAGTTAGAAAAATACACGATCACAAGATTTCTTACCATACCGGAAAATCTGATATCTTTCTGAAGCCAGGAGATAGATAACAGGCAATTCCCTGTAAACAGTTCTCCACCAGCTAATACCACCATGGCCAAACCACCTGGGAATACGCAGGCTCCAAGGAATTTTCCTAAAGATGGATATGGTATGGATACTGCCACTGTTGTTGCCGCAACACCGCCAAGACCGATAAATGCTCCCGCTAAAATACCAAGCACAATCAGTTTCGCCAGCGACATATTCGCTTTCGCTTTTCCAATCTTTTCATAATTCGCCGCCATCTCTGCAGGTGAAAATAAATTCATTCCCTTACCTCCATAAACTGTTTTCTCTCATAGTACTTCAAAAATCACAACATACACATTGTACACTATTTCGTACTATTTAAAAATAGGAAATATGCCACAAATTCTTTCTCTTATTTCAAGAATATTCTACCCCAATGCTATAGCATGTGCAACAAGCACATGTTGCGGCAAAAAAAATGTGCATTTCACACATTTTCGTCGTTTTTCTTTTTCAAAATTACTATTTCATGCTAGAATTATGCTTGGTTATTTTTTAGGGGAAAGGAGATCACTGAATGCTGATCCCGTTAAATGTATTGTTGTATAGTTTTTCTACCAATTGCATATTTGAGGTGAAGAACACAAATCTGGCAGAAAGTTTTGAGGGCATCAAACTGTTTGACCCAAATAGTGTTCCTGATGGCCATCGCCGTTATCTGTACATGACCACCGCGGAGGAGCTTAAGGCATTCGCCTCTTATCCAATGGCTTCACAAGGGCATTGTCCTCATGTCTTCGTATGTCTCTGCCCTGATAAATCTGTTTCCATTTCCGAATTTTCCGCCGACCTATCCGTGGTGGTTTTATATACCAAACTGTCTTTCCCTGTTGTTTTCAATCAATTTCTTTCTGTTTTTGATGCATATGAACAGTGGGATAGAACATTTCAGTTAAAACTGTCTCAGGGAGGTTCTTTACAGGATCTGCTGAATATTACCAAAAGCTTCCTTTCACATCCAATGGTTGTTTTTGACAGAAACTTCTCTGTATTAGGATATGCGAAAGAACCCGACGATGACGACCCATTTCTAGAAGAACTGATACGCACAGGCTATGCCACTCCGGAATCTATGGCAATCCTTCGAAAAGATGGCCTGATATCCACTTCCGAAGATGCCCCTAATCCGCTGATCAACTATTATCATCCTGATGGAACTACTGGGTATTACAGCATGATGTATCGTTTTACCTCCAACAGAAACATTGTGGGGTATGTTTTAGTTCTCCGTTGCAGCACCCATCCAAAAACAAACTATCTTTATTTGATGAACATGGTCTGCAATAACTTAAAACAATATTTTCAGCAGAGCCGTTTTTCTAATAGAGCCTCTTCGGAAATGTACGAGGCAATACTGGCCAACATTTTAGAGCATCCAGAGATTCCACACCAGCAGATTGTCGACCAAATACAATGCCTCACAGACCTTCCATTGGATGGCCTGTTTACATTGGCAAAAATCTCATACGTTGGAACCAAAGAACTGCCACATTCCTTTATCAGCTGGAATCTGCGCAATTCCATTCCAGAGTTCAAACCCTTTGTCTGCCACAACAACCTTTATGTTTTAAAGATCAATTCACCTCAAAATACCTCTTTGGCATTTCTTTCCGAGGAAGAACAGGTTGTTTTTGAACAGAATTTCCGCAATCATGCTTTTACTTGTGGTGTAAGTCAGCCGTTTTTCACTCTGACAGATCTTCATATCGCAGCAAAGCAATGCGATTCAGCCATCCACATTGGCGCAAGGGTTGCAACAGAAAACAGCAGTTACTATTATTTTTCAGATATTATGGTCCACTATATGATCAATGAAATGCGGCAAAGTTTTCCATTCCAGATGATCGCGTCTCCATACTATGCCATTTTAAAAAAATATGACGAGGAAAATAACGGAGATTTATGCCCGATTTTTACTCAGTATCTTCTCAATGGCCGAAACGTTAATCAAACGTCCAACAAAACATACATGCATCGAAACACTGTGCTGAACAAAATAAAAAAGGCTACCAGCATCATGAACAATACGTTTAACGATTATAATGATCAAACCGCCTTTATCTTTTCTTATTTTAACGATCAGCACCCGGCCCACTAGAATATACAGAACAAAAAAAGGATTTACCTGCATTTTGCAGGCAAATCCTTTTTATTACCATCTTCTGCGTCTGCGACGACGCTTTCTGTTGCGTATTTTCACATACTGTCGATCTGGATGTCTAATGGTTCTCCAGTATCTGCTGCGCATTTTATAGCGGATTACCGAAATCACAAATACGGCCAGTGCCGCGATCACAATCAGAATAATGATCAGCGCAATCGGATGCTTCTCTTTTTCCTTTTCATTTTCAAAAAGTGGAAGCTGTGATTTGTCTACCTCTTCTGTGTTGCTTTCTTCAAAGTCATAAGTATCCACTTTTGCTCCGGTGATCACCACATCTGCTTGTCCAACCTGTCTGTCTCCATAATAATAGAGAAGCGAACCCATGGCGCCTTCATTGCCGGCTTCGTAAGATACTTCTGTTGTGGTATCCAGGAAATTCGCATCCTTTGGAAGCACTACTACCGCATTCTGATCCAACTCTGCAAAAGCATCATTCTGCGTCATCATTGTGGCACTGCCCTGAGCATCACTGCTGTATCGGGTTTCGTTTTCCGCAACATTCAAAACCTTAAAGTTATCAAAGCAGTAGTTAAACAGATTAATCGTGTCTGTAAAATGGGTGCCGCTACACTTCATTACAACACAGATCAGCATCATACCATCTTTTTCAGCATAAGTAACCAACGTACTTCTGGCCGCATTGGTATATCCTGTTTTTCCGCCAATGGCGTATTTGTACAGATATTGCGCCGTAATATTGTTGGATATCATCTTATGATGGTTGAACATCGCCAACGGCAAGCTCTTATTAGTGGCTGGAAGATCATATCGTTTCGTGCTGACCAACGTGCGGAACATATCGTCCTTGATCGCCTCTCGAGAAATAAGTGCCATATCATAACAAGTTGTCACGTGCTGCTCATCCGGAAGACCATTGCTGTTGGTAAAATTGGTGTTCAGGCATCCAAGCTCTGTGGCTTTGTCGTTCATCATCTTTACGAAGGCCTCGTAATCGCCGCCAGTAACATGCTCCGCTGTTGCGTAGGCACACTCGTTGGCAGACTCAAGCATTACGGCGTAGAGCGTATCTTCCAGTGTCATCTGCTCTCCCACGTTTCGATAGATACCAGAACCTTCTGTCTTATATACCGCGTCCTCAGAATATGTTACGATCTCATCCAGCTCACAATGTTCCAGCGCCAACATGGTTGTCATGATCTTGGTAATGCTAGCTGGATAACGTTTGCTGTGCATGTTTTTCTCGTATAAAACGGTGCCAGTGGACGCTTCCATAACAATCGCGCTTTCCGCCCCGACAGTAATTCCTCCAGGCCAGGTCGTCTCTGCTTTGGCGTTAGTTGTTCCCAAGACAAACAACGAACCTGCACATACAGCAGCAGCTAAGATTAGGTATAATCCTCGTTTTATAACATTCGAATGTTTCAAGACTTTTTGTTTTTTCATTGGTTTTTCCTTTGTTTTGTAAAAATCCCATTCTTCTACACAAAATTTACGGTTCTAGTATAATTCAAGTGGCAACAAGTTGCAACGACTCCTTCTTTTTTCACTACTTTTTCTTTTGCAAATACAAATAAGTGTTACTTTTTCTTCTAAGTTATGATATAACAATTCGTAGAGAACAAAAGAAAGGATATACCATATGCGTTTACGAAATGTTCCTGGATCCCGCGAAGCTATCGCTGAGAATCCATATTGCTTTTTAGAAGAAGAACCTCAGAAGGGCAACTGGAGCACCATCTTTGGCAATGACAACCCTATCCACATCGAAGT
Organism: Eubacterium sp.; assembly: GCA_045629925.1. Lineage (GTDB taxonomy): Bacteria > Bacillota > Clostridia > Lachnospirales > Lachnospiraceae > Brotonthovivens. Next base: position 50,265 of record JAZQSD010000068.1, on the reverse strand, counting down.
AGGTATGGGAAAAGGTCAGTTTATCATGGAGCTTGCCAAAAGAAACCCTGACATTAATTATATCGGCATTGAAAAGTACTCCAGTGTACTGATCCGCGGTTTAGAAAAATTAGAAGAAGATCCGCTGCCTAACATCCGTTTTATCCGTATGGATGCAGAAAATCTTAAAGATATGTTTGCGCCTGGAGAAGTCTCTCAGATTTATCTGAATTTCTCTGATCCATGGCCAAAAGATCGTCACGCCAAACGCCGCCTTACATCTCAGACATTTTTAGGAAGATATGACGAGATTTTAAAATCCAATGGACACATTGAATTCAAGACAGACAACAAAGATCTGTTCCAGTTCTCTTTAGAACAGGTAGATCCAGCCGGTTGGATCCTTGATGCCCACACTTGGGATTTACACAATGATCCTGTTTTAAACGAAGGCAACGTAATGACAGAATACGAAGAGAAATTCTCTTCCATGGGAAACCCAATCTGCAAAATGATCATTTCCCGATAATCATTAACTGATCTAAAAGAGCTCTTGGCAGGATATTCCATCCTGCCAAGAGCTCCTTTTTTATCGCATCATTCTTTGCTTATACTATGTTTTCCTTTATTTATCATAATATACTTTGATATCTTCAACAGATTCTATGATTTCCAGATCCAACAAAGATTGAATCGTATGAACGCTCTCTTCTGTCACGCTGAATCCTGTGCTGAACGGATACTGTCCAGGTTCGATACTGTAGTATTCGTATGTCTGATGAACGTATGCATCTTCAGATGCGGCTCCACCTGGTATCGGCAGTTCGTTTTTGTTCTGTTCCACATATAAGGAATCGATCAGCTGCCACAATTCGATAGGCTCCTCATCCAAAACGCCCATAATTTCAATATAGCAATCATAATATGCTTCTGGCTCAAAGTCTTTTTCACTTCTAACTTCCGTTGTGCCAAAGTAACAGTCTACATTGCCCTCTTCAATGTCTTTTAACATTGCACTATATAGCACACCGATGTCTTCTTTGGAGATAATAACCTCTGACTCTCCAGACTCACTGTATCTGTAGAAGAAACCACCTGTCATCTGGATTGCATCATGATTTACAAGCAGCCATTCCTTCAGATAACTGTCTGTATCCATCTGCAGTTTGCGGATCTTGGCCGCCGCAGATGTCTCATCAGCCATATAATCCGGATCGCAAGGGATACTGTAGCGACGCACAAATTTTTTCCCGTTTTCCAAGATATACGTTAACCGCACAGATCCTGTCTCCAGATACTCTGGCCCATCATACATACTCTCTCGATTGCGGTAGGCTTCATAGATTGCTTTATTCTCAATGATAGTTTTATGAATATCCATCATTGCCGCAATCTCAGCCTCTTCCATCAGCACCATTTGGTGGGAAGCAGAAACATCAATCGCTTTTATTTGGTCAATGGACGGCTGCCTTTCTTCTAATCCAAGGATGTCTCCTTCCATTGCCCCTACTGTAGCTAGCATAATTGCCGCGCACACGATCCACTCCAAAAAGAGCTTCTTTCTAAAAATCTTAAACTTCTTGTGAATACCCATTTCCAAAGCAAAAAAGCATACCCAGGAAATTACTACCAACGCGATTATAAAAATGGCAATGAAATGCGCGGAGTCTCCAAACAATATTTCTGTAAATATAAGGGCTAAACCAATAGCTGCTACTATTGTTATCATCCAGCGAATCATTGGTTTTACAAACGGAAAAGCTGTGATCTCAGATGCGCACTCTAGATTTCTCTTTCGATAAAGCATCAAAGCGATCAGGATCAAACCTATTGCCGCGATACAATAAATGCCTACAGGAAGAGCGCCAATCACAGACACTTCAAGTGTTCTTGTATCTACAACGCCGCCCGCCAATGGGCTATAAGCAACCACATCTCCAAAGATCTCATATTCCGTTCCCAGCACATGGTCTTGGCTCAGGTAAACAATTGGCGACAGCCAAGCCCCTGGAATCCCTACTACATTTACGATATTTGAAAGTCCGTAACAAATATGCTGTGCAATATTGGCGATCAAATAAAACACCAAAGCGTACACGCCATTGAAAATTGCAAAAAACACAAATCCCGGCAGAAAATGTCCTGTCAGCATACAGCAGAAAACCGCCATGGAATAAAAGAAGAAAATCAGTCCCAAGCTTAGCAGCAACCACATGGCCAGATATTGGATTCCTTCTACTTTACATACCACACACATGACGGTAGTAATCAAAAATACGATTACCTGTGGCACTGCCAAGATTAAAAAGCCGCTTACATAGTGGGTTGCAAACAGTTCATCTCTTTTTACCGGAAAAGCATGCATCATATAACAGCTTCTGGAAAGATAGAGATAAGAAAAAACCGCCACCGCAACAATAATGGCAAAGGCTCCATAAAAAACAGGATGCAAACCATTTTCCACCACATTCAGCAAGTCAATTGTCTTATTCATCTCCCACTGGACCAAGTCAATTTCCTGGGCCCTGTAAGAATAACGTATGGCCGAGTTAAATAAAGACACTGGCATCATAAATATCAAAACAACAAAATAGAATGCCCAAATCGGCCAGAATCTGATAATTGTTTTCTTAAAAAGGGTCTTGTTTATCTTAAAAGAGGATGTCTTTAACGTCATAATTTACACCTCCCATTTCATAGATAAAGATTTCTTCCAAACTGAGTGGAAGCACATCCACCAATAATGGCTGCATTGCCTCCAATCGTTTCTGAGCCTCAAGGGCATCTCCACGAACAATCAGCGTCTGCACGCGCCCAGTCTGTATCTTATGCAAAACATTGATCTCTTTTGGAATCGCTACATCATCTTCTGCAAAGGCCAACTGGAACTTGCAGATACTGCCCTGCAGCTCGGAAAGAGAACGTTCAATCATTACCTTTCCCTTGTGCATGATGCCAACATGATCGCAGACATCTTCCAGCTCTCGCAAATTGTGAGAAGATACCAGCACCGTTGTATTTTTCTCAGCCACTTCCGAAAGAACAATGCTCCATATCTGGCGTCTCATAACCGGATCCAATCCATCCACCGGCTCATCCAGCACCAGAAGCTCAGGCATTGTACAGATTGCCAGCCAAAAAGCCACCTGTTTTTGCATACCTTTTGACAAATGGCGAATACTTCTTTTTACATTGATAGTTGGAAAATATTCTTTCAGCTGATCAAATAACTTGTCATTAAAATTCGGATACAATCCCTGATAGATTTTTTTCATATCCAGTGTATTAGCCTGAAGATAATAGAAAAAGTCATCCGGTATGTATGCAAACTTTGCTTTTGCAGTAGAATTATCCAAAACAGGGACTCCATCAATCAGAACTTCCCCTGCATCTGGCCTATAAATCCCTGTAATATGGCGAATGATTGTGCTTTTGCCTGCTCCATTCGGTCCAACCAGACCATATACAGATCCCTTCTTTACATTTAAAGAAGCGTCATCCAACGCCTTAAATCCGTCAAAGGTTTTTGTTAAGTTCCTTGCCTGAATCATACGTCATCCCCTCCTTTGTCAGTCTCTATATGAGTTTTCTGTTGCCTCAACTCTTGGATCTTCTCAATAAGATTCTCCGCAGGGACATTCAAATACAATAATTCCTGTACCGTATCCTGGAAACATTTCATCAACTCCTGTGGTCGTTCCGTGGACGAATCTGAACGGGGAGCAACAAAAGTTCCTTTTCCTGCCAGGAAATAAACATACCCATCCTGTTCAAGTTCCCGATAGGCTCGCTGAATCGTGTTAGGATTGATTGCAAGGCTCACTGCCATATCTCGCACGGACGGAAGTTTTTCATCAGCTTTTAATACTTCACTGATGATTAACTGTCGGATTCCCTCAACGATCTGTTGATAAAAAGGTCTGGAATCCCTGTAATTAAGCTGGATCATATGCATTCCTCCTTCCCTTGTTTCCGTTCTATTACTTATCTACCATTCTTGATAGAAATATTACAAAAAAATAGTGAGTGTATTAATTCACTTAATACACCCACTATACAACAGTTCTATTCTAATTACCATTAAGAAACTATTAAACTTTTATTATCTTAATTCCATTTTTATTTCAATATTATCTTCATCTGCAGTTATAGAAGCATAAGCACCACTAATCAGAGGCATCATCGGCGGAATATGTCCAATATCTGCATCCATGATGATCGGAACATTATATTTCTTAAGGATTCCCAACACAGCATTGTACTGGTCCATGCCAAAGATCTCCTCGCCGTGGAAATATGGACGCCCAAAGATAAAGCCTTTCACGTGTTTAAACCAGCCTGCGTGATCTAGCTGCCACAGTGCTCTGCGAATCCCAAGCATATTCAGATCACAGGCTTCCATAAACCAAATAACACCATCTTCCTGATACTTATCCACAAACTCTGCCACATGGTCATACTCTGTTCCTACTAATGCTGCCAGAATATCCATACAGCCTCCCACCAAACGGCCTTCCATAGATACAGACACTGCACTTTCCTCTTTAGCCTCACTTGCCTTTGGATTGTGGAGCACCAATTTTCTAGGTTCTGTCACATTGTATGGTTCCAACGGATGCTCTTTGTCTTTTAAGGATTCTTTCTCCCATTTATCATAACCTTTTAACACAAGATTTTTCCCATGAAGCACATCTATCGCATCCTGCAGAGATTCATGCCAAGGCTCCTGGCCAAAAGCTGGCGCATTCGGGCCATATATTGCCGCTGTATCACACATCGTTGTCAAAAGAAATGTGAAGTTGGTGTTATCTGAATACCCCATATACCACTTTGGCTCTGCAGCTTTTATTTTTTCAAAATCAACACAGTCAATGGTGTGGCTCATCAGTTCACCTCCACCGCAGGAGATCAGCACATCATTGTTGTCAGAACAATAATATTCTGTAAGTTCCGCGCCACATTTTTCCGGAGTGTTGCTGATGCCAATACCACAGCCTTCATAACAGTTTGGTCCCAGCTCCAGCTGATATCCTTTTTCCTTTAATTTAAGCTGTGCATTATCAAATGCTGATCTATATGGTTCAATACTTGCGCCAAAAGACGGTGCAACAAAACCAATTGTTCCATTTTCTTTTAAAAACTCAGGATATTTCATCTAGTCCTCACCTTTTTGCAAAAATTTTTATGGTTAAATTCTATCACAAACAACCCTTTTGGGCAAAAGAAAAACAGCCTCCCTTGCTTCCGCAAGAAAAGCTGTCTTTCCTACATATATTTCACTATGGGCAAAGTATTGGTCGCCTAACGACTATCTCTGACTTCTGCCAATTTCAAGGCCTTTTTCGAAAGCTGCCTTGTTAAGTGGAAGTAATTTTGCTTTTTTAGCTAATTTTGCTTCGATTGTTCCCCATACTACTTCTGGAGAAACAACTTCTGTATAACCAACATAAACACCTAACATGATTACGTTAAGAACTTTCGCATTACCCATTTCCAGAGCAAGCTCTGTTACTGGAGCTTTGATCACTTTAACGTCAGCTCTTTCGATTTCATCTGTTACGATGGAGCTGTTGATGAAAAGGTTTCCACCTTCCTTTAATGTTGGTAAGAATTTTTTCAGGGATGGACCATTCATTACGATAAGGTCATCCATAACGTCACCTACTGGTGTTCCTACTTCTTCGTCAGCGATTACTACGAAGCAGTTCGCTGTACCACCACGCTGCTCTGCACCGTAAGATGGGAAGAAAGTAACGTTTTTATCTGTAGAATCACAGGTTGCAGACGCAAGGAATTTACCAAGTGTCATAACACCCTGTCCGCCGAATCCGGCAACACATAAGTTTGTTAACATATCCTCTCTCCTCCTATCGATCTCTAACTACACCAAGTGGGAATTCTTTCAGCATTTTTTCTTCTAAGAAATCCAATGAATCCAGTGCTTCCATACCCCAGTTTGTTGGGCAAGTTGTTACGATCTCAACCATGGAGAAGCCTTTTCCGTCGATCTGGTTCTGGAACGCTTTCTTGATAGCATTCTTTGTCTTGATAACGTTCTGTGGTGTGTTACAGCTTGTTCTTTCAAGATATGCTGGAGCTGTCAGCTGGTTTAAGATTTCGCACATATGCATTGGGTAGCCGTGTTCTTCTGCGATACGTCCCTTAGGAGCTGTAGAAGCTTTCATGCCGATCAATGTTGTAGGCGCCATCTGACCACCTGTCATACCGTAGATACCGTTGTTTACGAAGATTACAGTGATATTTTCGCCACGGTTTGCTGCAGAGATAGATTCTCCAAGACCGATAGCAGCGAAGTCACCATCACCCTGGTATGTGAAGTAGATACCATCTGGATTTGCTCTCTTAAGACCTGTTGCAACAGCTGTTGCACGGCCGTGAGGAGCTGTGATTTCATCGTATGCTACATAGTCTTTGTGAAGACCGCAGCATCCGATACCTGTAATGATAACAGCTTTATCAACAACGTTCAGTTCTTCTAATACTTCACCGATCAGTTTGATGATTGTGCTGTGCATACAGCCAGGGCAAAATCCGGAGACTTTGTCTTCCTGGAGTGTTTTAGTTCTTGTATAAATTAATTCCATCAGACATTCCCTCCTTATTTCTCAATAATTTTCTGTACAGCTGCGATAACAGCGTCACGGCTCATTACGTTACCGCCAGAGCAGAGGCATGTTTCGATTGGGCAACGGCCTTTAACACCTGCTTCAACGTCTGTTACGAACTGTGCTGGAATAGACATTTCAATGCTTAATACAGCTTTACATTTTGTATAGTCAATATGGTCATATGCGCAGTATGGGAATGGGCTTACTGTGATAGGTCTGATAAGACCAGCTTTTACGCCCTGTGCACGGAAGCTGTCAACAACGTTTTTCGCAAGACGTCCAGAGATACCATAGCCTGTTAAAACAACTTCTGCATCTTCTAACAGATATTCTTCAACCATGATGTCTTTTTCCCAGGATGCGTATAATTCTGCAGCGATTTCGTTTTCTTCCTGCATCTTAATAGTATCCCACTGACCTGGCTGAACCCAACCACGGTTAGCATAGTCAAGTTTGTGACCTGTTACTGTCCATACTTTCTTAGCTTCTTTGATTGCTTCAAGTTCTTCTTCTGGTTTCATCTCTGGAAGCACTACTGGTTCCATCATTGTACCGATAACACCGTCTGCAAGAATGAGAACAGGGTTTCTGTCTCTGTCAGCAAGTTCAAATGCTTTGTATGTTAAATCAACTGCTTCCTGAACGGAACCTGGAGCGAATACGATCATTCTGAAACCGCCGTTACCAGAAGCTTTTGTTGCCTGATAGTAGTCCTGCTGTGCTGGCTGAATTGCGCCTACACCAGGGCCCCCACGAGAAATATTTGCATATACAATTGGAACACGAGCAGCTGCACAGTAAGAGATACCTTCACTCTTAAGAGCAACCCCTGGGCTGGATGAAGATGTCATACATCTAACACCAGCTGCGCCAGCGCCGTATACCATATTAATAGAAGCTACTTCGGATTCACCCTGTACAAAAGCACCGCCAACTTCAGGAAGTCGTCTTGCGAAGTATTCAGGGATTTCATTCTGTGGTGTAATTGGATAGCCGGCGAAAAATCTACAGCCAGCTCTAACTGCTGCTTCAGCAATCGCTTCACAGCCTTTCATTAATACTCTTGCCATAATCTTTCAACCTCCTTATCTGTACACATCGATTGCACCGTCTGGACAAATGCGTGCGCACATTGCACATCCGATACAAGCATCCATGTTTACTGGTACTACATACTCATAGCCTTTTGAATTAACTTTTTCCCCAACAGCTAAAACATCCTTTGGGCAAAATTTAATACAATACAGGCAACTTTTGCAGCGTTCTGATCTAATCTCAACTTTTGCCATTTTGATCAAATCCTCCTCTTTCATAGACTTGTTTGTTTTATATTTTTAAATTTATGTTATATGAGACTCCTCATTAACCTCGACCTGGAACAGGCTCTCCGCCTGGCATATCATATATCAGCCATTCATATGTCAGGAACAGATGAATCGGCATCAGCGGTACATCGGATTCTTCCTTCACTTCCTCGTACAGATCTTCCTGCACACAGGCAAAATCTACCGCGATATATGGATTCACCATCTCCGCCATCTTGCGGCACCCTTCTACAAATTCCTTCTTTGTAGTAGAAATACCATTATTTGGATTATTAATCATATGAAGCTTGCCAATCTGGATATGGGAAACGCCCAGAATCTTACCCAGTGTCTCGTCGATATGATCAATATCATAGGACCAAGGACGATACGCATTCAGCACATAATAAACAATCGTATCTTTCTTATTAATCTTTGGCGCATAACCGCCGATAGCACGAGCTCCAATGTAATCTCCGCCAACATCAAGGACCACATAACAGCTGTCATCTTTCAGCAAAAGATTAACTCCGCCAACCTGTGTCGGCGCATCCATGAACTGCTCTTCATAATGAAAAGTAATGCCCATAGCTTCAATCTCCGCCACCACATCACGAGAACGGAACAGAGGTTTTGTCATATCCATATCAAAAAAATGAACTGGTTTATCCCCTAATTCCATTAAGTATTTTGCAAAATTCAGGGAAATCTCGCTCTTTCCGCTGCCGGCCTCGCCAACAAATATAAAATTGTTATGATCTCCGATCAGTTCTCTAAGCTGTTCCTTATTCATTGAAAATCTCTCTTTCTTAATAAATCAGAATTCTCCGATATTAGTCATTATATAATACATGCCTTTTTATTGCAAGAACAATATAAAATATATTTTGCACGATTTTATTGCGTTAAAGTGCCTTCCTTTTCAAACGAAACGATTGTATTCCGATAACTTTTCCAAAAACGAAAAAAGGACCGGCTCAGCCGATCCCCTTTTCAAAGGTCTTTTATGGTATATAGATAATAAACATATTATTGTGGAAATCGCAAAGACTCCCTAGTGTTAATTCATATATATATTTTTACAGCAAACCACTGCATATGTCAATGAATTTCCCCTAATTTACTATATTTTCTAGGCCTCTTTGTCAAGGATTTCCGCCAACCCTTCTGGATCAGACCAGAATGGTGAATGTCCAGTTTTTAAATCATATACTGCCTGACATGGTTTTGCAGCAATCATTTTATCCTGAAGATCAAGTGGCACTGAATTATCAATCAGACATCTGATATACACACGAGAAACGCTGTCAAACTTTTCTGTAAGTTCTGCATTCTGATACTGAGATGCTACTGCCTCTGGACAGAGCAATGAATATGCCTTTTCTGCCATCTCTGCTGGAAGATCGTTAAAGCATCCGTTAATAGCAAAATCTTTGTTCATGACAACTACTTTGCCATCTTCTGACATGGTTACTTTTCCCATCTCAGCCATTTTCGCCCAGTTTGTTACACGAAACGCTGTTTCTCCGTCTGCGCTCTGTCCATTAGATGGAAGAAACGCACATACGTAAACCAGTTTCTTTATCTTTTCAGGAATCCACTCTGCTGCCTGAGAGATCATCATTCCGCCCAAACTGTGTCCTGCTAATATTACCGGTTCATCCTGCTGCTCAACAATATTTTTAATAAATCTTGCATAGGAAAAAAGATCCTGATCTACTACGGAACTCTTATCTTCTCCATGTCCTGGCAAGTCAAAAGTTACAACCTTATGTCCTTTTGCCTCCAACAATTCTGTTACCTTATCCCAGCTCCATGCGCCATGCCATGCGCCATGTACTAATACATATGTGCTCATAAAAAAATCCCCCGTCGTACCTTTTAAAATGAAATAGAAAAGTGGAACTTATTGACCTTCTGTCAAAAAACTCCACTTTCATTATAATCTCAATGATATTGATATACTATCCCAAATCAGATATTTCCTATTCTATTTTCAGATAATACTATTCTTTCAAAAAAACTATTCTATATAAAGAAGATAATCGTATCTAATATGAAGATTGGAATCAGAATCAGCCCAGACCACTTCATGTATCCGAAAAATGAAGGCATTCTTATTCCATTTTCTTCTGCTATTGATTTCACCATAAAGTTTGGCGCATTACCTATGTATGTGTTGGCACCCATACATACCGCACCTGCAGATATTGCCATCAATAAAGTTGGCGCTATCGTTCCCACTGCTGTGCACACTCCATTTGCGCAACTCAGTGTTCCTGCTGTAGTCAAGAACACCAGATAAGTAGGTGTATTGTCCAAAAAGCTAGATAAAATACCTGTTGCCCAGAACATCTGCCATGGCTCTGTCAATCCCAGTGACGCCCCGTGCCTTTCCAAAAACATAAGGGCCGGCTCCATCGTAATAAAAATACCTATAAAAAGTATAGCCACTTCCTGAATTGGGCCCCATGTAAACTGGTTATCCTGTCTCACTTTTTTGTTGGTAGTCTTTGCAGACAAGAACGCTGCCAATAGAATGATCACTATTTCTATGATCGCAGCATATCCCAATTCTACATCGCCAATAATATGAATTCCACCAGCAAAAGCAGGATATTCAGGTAAAATACCGCTGAGCAGTACCCCAACAATAATCATAGCAATAAAAATTACATTGTGCTTTCCTTCTATCTGTAAATTTATCTTTTTTTCTCTTTTAACCGGCTGACATCCCTCCGCAATTTCCTTTCGGAATAGAATAAGATCTAACATAAAATAAAGACATACAAGCACTGCCCCATTATATATAAGCAGCGGAATCAATCGCATACTCCAAAAAAATGGAACGCCTCTCATAAATCCCATAAGCAGTGGAGGATCTCCTACCGGCGTCAGGCATCCTCCTAGATTCGCAACCATAAATATAAAAAACACGATGGTATGGGCTCTGCGTTTGCGCCATTCATTTGCTTTCATAATAGGACGAATCATAAGCATACTTGCACCGGTAGTACCGATCCAACCTGCCAACAAAGTGCCTACTAACAGCAATACCACATTCATTTTAGGGGTGCCCCTAAAATTTCCTTTGATGGAAATATTACCTGCTACACAGAACAAACCAAACAATAAGATAATAAATGTCAAATAATCCTCAAAGAAAATTTTGCACAAAGTTTCTGCCATTGCACCAAAGGAAAAGCAGATCGCAAATGGCACTAAAAAGAGCACGCTCCACATAATTACTATATATTGTTTCTTTTTCTCCCACCACTCTCCAGCAATTAATGGCATTATCGCAATACTTAAAAGCATTCCTGCAAAAGGAACAGAAAACAATAAGGAAATATTTTCAACGCCTTCCATCTTTCTTTACCTCCATCTATTGTTCTATACTTATTTATTCATAACTTTTCTTTTTCGCAATCCACAAAGCATGAAAAAGCAAGGCCTGTATACCTAGTATACTTTGCCTTGCGCCTTTAAGAGTTATACTCCTTTTCTCCTCAAAAGTACAGTTAGAGAACGGCAAAGATCCTTGTTTTTACCATATTTTTGCCGCATTTACCCTGTTTAAATATTTTTGTTTATACTTTTTTTATTTTTTACACAAAAAACTACTCTTTTTTCACAGTTTTACGCGTATTTTCGCCTTTTTCTTTGTGGGATAATTGTGTAATCAAAGGTGTAGACCCCACTTATCCCGCGATGAATCATTCAAGGAGGATGAAAAATGAAAACATTATATGCTGAAGCACAGCCTGGAAAAGTTGTGCTGAAAGAGAAAGAGCTCCCAGCTCCTGGCCCTGGTCAGGTACTCTTAAAAGCGAAATATTCTGCTATGAGTCCTGGCACAGAAAATGGTCTGCTGGGCGAACATATTGTTCCACTTCCAACAAGCATCGGCTATGCTATGGTAGCTGAAGTAATCGAAGTTGGTCCTGAAGTATACGAGTTAAAAGTTGGCGATCACATCGTTACAACTGGCGAACATGCACAGTACCTGCTCATGGATGAAATGAACTGTACAATTTGTCCAGAAGGCGTTGATTTAAAACAGGCTGCATTCTGGAATCTTGGTCACACTGGTATGTATGCACTTCGCCGTGCAAATTTACAGATGGGTGAACCATGTGCAGTCCTTGGTCAGGGCTTTGTAGGTGCTATCACTGCTCAGGTAGCAAGAATTGCAGGTGCTCTTCCTGTTATCGTTACAGATCTTGATGACAGCAGATTAGACGCAGCAAAAGAAATGGGAATTGATATCGATATCAACTGTTGATTTGTTGTCTGCCATAATGGATGTTCCCCATCCAGCAAGGTCATCACCGCCATCACCATAAGAGTAGAATTTAGAATCTTTGATGCTGTAGTTTGTTCCATTGTCTAATAAAATACCATTGAAATGCGCGCCGCCTGCGTCAAGTAAAATGCCTTCTGCGGAAGCTGCATCGAATGTTCCCCCTGAGATTACTTCTTTCACAGAACCATCTTCAACGATTTCTCCACCGTCAACTAACAATGCCTGACGGAAGTAATATGTTGCTTTTTCTTCTTCCTTTGCACCAATCCATGGAGCAGCCTTTGGTCCGCCTACGCGGTAAACTTTTACACTTTTAATCAGATACTGATCTTTCACTTCGTAAGATTTTCCAGCTAACAGATCTTTCTGCACGCCGTCTACAACCAGAACAAGTGCATGTCCTTCCTCTGCTGTCACTGTTTTTTCAACACCGTCTGCATTGTAAGTAGCAGCTGTAACAGTTGATGCAATGGCTGTAGTTGTATAATCATTGGCAACAGATGTGCTAATAATTTCTAACATAATGTCCTCCTGGCTATCACTAGCCTCATTCATATTTCAATATTTAGGATGTAACTTTCTACATCCAGCACAGACCCCACGTCCATAAGTAGATTATCCCACACACCTAATTCTAATAATACACGTTTTTCTTATGAAAAAGGGTGAAAATCTGCGAAAAAATAGGTGAAAATCTGTGTTGCCACATTCAAAATAGTATGCAACCTATATCAAACGCAACATTTATCAACACCGTGTCGCATAAACAACAACCTTTGTTTTTTGATGATTGTATGAAATGCTCTCTTTTGTTAGAATATCCACAGTGGTTACTTTTTTGTAATCTGACGGTATATAGAAAATAATTTACACTTGGAAAGGAGCTTTTTATGGCAGAAGCAAACAAATATTTTCCACATCTGTTTAGTCCTATCAAAGTAGGATCAAAAACAATCAAAAATAGAATCGAAGCAGCACCAGCGCTGTTCGCATTCCTCCACTATATTGAAGGAACCGCTTTTCACTACCATCCAGGCACTCCTGAAAGAGCGTTCCGCATGCTTGAAGCAAAAGCTGCCGGCGGCGCAGGAAGTGTTGTCCTTGGGGAATTAAGTCCAAACCACACATTCGATAAACGTTTCCCATTTGAACCATATGTTGACTACACAAGCAGAGAAGATGAGATCTTCCAGATCACTAAGAAAACTGCTGAAATGATCAAAAGCTATGGTTCTCTTCCAGTTGGCGAATTGCTTGGAACTGGCGAGATCAAAGGCTACATTGGCGATGGCGTTTATCCAAAAGGACCATCTGACAAAGTATTGCCAGACGGCACAAAAGTAGAAGCCTTCACAAAAGAAGAGATTGCTTCCTACATCCAGGAACACATCGAAGCTTGTAAATGGTTCGAAGCAGCAGGCTGGGAAGGTATTATGATCCACTGTGGACACGGATGGCTTCCAGCACAGTTCTTATCCACAATGTACAACAAACGTGAAGATGAATATGGCGGATCTTTTGAAAACAGAGCACGTTTCACAACAGAACTTCTCGCAGCAGTTCGCGAAGCTATGGGACCAGACTTCTTAATCGAAATCCGTGTAAGCTGTGACGAACATATTCCTGGCGGTCTTGTATTAGAAGATGCTATCGAATACTGCAAACTTTGCGAACCATACATCGACCTGATCCATGTTTCTTGCGGTCACTATATGAGTTCTTCCAGAAGTTGGGAGTTCACAACTGCATATGCTCCACACGGCGCTAATATTGAGAACGCAGCAATCATCAAACAGAACGTTTCCGTTCCAGTAGCCGTTGTTGGCGGTATCAACTCTCCAGAGCAGGCAGAAGAAGCCATTGCATCCGGCAAAGTTGACATGGTTTCCCTGGGCCGTCAGTTCTTCGCAGACCCAGCATTCCCTAACAAAGCAGCTGAAGGTAAGGCAGACATGATCCACCGCTGCTTAAGATGTGGCAGATGTTATCCAGGTCCATCTGGTGAACATCCAACAGAAAAATGGACAGTGAAGTTCCCACCACTTGATTCTTGTACAATCAACCCATATACAGTTTGGCCAGCTTCCTTCCACAAAGTGCTGCCAGAAACACTGCCAACACCAGAAGCAAGCCGCAAAGTATTAGTAGTAGGCGGTGGCTGCGGCGGTATGCAGGCAGCTATCACAGCTTCCGACAGAGGCCACAATGTAATCCTTTGTGAAAAAGATGGTGTATTAGGCGGTCTTATCAACTTTACAGACCACACAGCTCACAAAGTCGACATCAGCAACTTCAAGAACGTCCTTGTAAAAGAAGTGGCTGAACGTCCTATCGAAGTTCGCTTAAACTGTGAAGTTACACCTGAACTGATTGCCGAAATCGCACCAGAAGCAGTGATTTTAGCTGTTGGTTCCGATGACCTGATCCTTCCAATTGAGGGTATCGAAAACGCACTTTCTGCTATGGACATCTACATGAACGACTTTGCAGGCCTTGGCAAGAGCACAATCGTGCTCGGTGGCGGTCTTGTTGGCTGTGAAGCAGCAGCTGATTACATCGAAAAAGGAATCGAAACAACTATCGTTGAAATGCAGGAATGCTTAATGCCAGAAACAACAGGTCTTTACAGAACAGCAGTCCATGACTTCTTAGACGACCACGGATGCAAATACGAAGTAAATGCAAAAGTTGTTAAAATTGGCAAAGATTTTGTTGTTGCAGAACAGAACGGTCAGGAAATCACCTTAAAAGCAGACTCTGTTGTTAACGCAATGGGCCGTCGCGCACATGATGCAGAAGCATTAAAAGCAGCTTGTCAGTGTCCTGTATACGTAGTTGGTGACTGTATGAAAGCACGCCAGATTGGTGATGCGATCCGCGAAGCTCACGAAGCAGCTTGGTCCATTATTTAATACATAATTTTAAAATCTAATTTAATTCATATCTTATAAAAAGAAGGGAACCTACGTGAACCAGAAACAATCACGGGGGACCCTTCTTTTTTGTAACTGTATAGCTCTCAAAGCGGTTGCCAAAGTACTTATATTTGACACCGTATAACAATTGGCTTTATTATGAAATTAACTAAATTTGCTCTATGCAATCAATATAGGAGGTTTTATGAATACATTCAGAGAAGAATTTACAAACAGACCTTGGCCTGCTGAAGAAGATGCCCAGAAAGTGCTGACTAAGTTTATGCCCCTTACACCGCAAAATGCTCCTTTTGAAGCTGCAGATTTTCACGGAGAATTTATAAAAGACTGGGCAAAAGCCAACGCAAAATATTTTGGCTACCGCCAGACAGCCAAAGGCATCATTGTTTGGATGGGCGAAGACATTCACAAACTTCCTACAATCCAGATTTCTGACCGCGCAGATGGTTACAGCATGGTTCACTTTGTACTTACTGACGAAAAAGAATACGGGAACTTAAAAGTAGGCGATGAAGTGGTATTACAGGGCAATTACCTTGTATGTCACCCAGAATTCGGCCTTGTTATGAAGCAGTCCATTGTGATCAAATAAAATCAAAGAATAGAAAATACGAAGAGCGCCTCCCCCAGCCGCCACAGCCAAAAGAAACGCTCTTTAGAGTGCGCCTTCAGGGACTCGAACCCTGGACAAATAGATTAAGAGTCTACTGCTCTACCAACTGAGCTAAAGGCGCATATGAAATTGTCGCGTCGATATAACGCAAAAGTTATTATATAACAAGCTTTTTGATAATGCAAGCTTATTTTATCAAAATTTTTACTATTTTCCAAAGAAGATTCCTTGCAGCAATCACTATTATCTTATAAGGTTATTTCATAAAAAGTAACTGACGATATGTATTATTCTCAGCTGAAAAAACATTTCCCAAAACGGAGGGCATATGACAAAGACAACAATTATCGCATGTTCCATGTTAGAAAATGAAATCAAATACGCATACGACAAATGCAACTGTAATTATCCAATTATATGGATAGACCGCGGGTTGCATAACTATCCTGAAAAACTCCGTGTGAAACTTCAGGAAACCATAGACAGCTTACAGGATCAGGACCAGATCCTTCTTTGTTTCGGCCTTTGTGGAAACGGAACTGCCGGATTAAAAAGTAACCATGCCCAGATGGTAATCCCAAAATTTGACGACTGTCTCAACATGCTCCTATGCGACGGCACCCGCACATGCAGAGGGCTTGTGGAAGCAGGCACAATGTATCTGACAGATGGCTGGACACAGGACGAAGAAGGTATCTTACAGCAGTACGACAAACTTTTGGAAGATTACGACGAAGAAATGCGTGATGCTGTTATGGAGATGATGTATGCCCATTATGATAGTGTAACTCTTATCGATACCGGTTGCTATCCAATGGATAATGCCCGGGAATATGCAGAGAAAACCTGCGAACTGATGGATTTCCAGTTAAAAGAAACCAAAGGATATACCATCATGCTGGAAAAACTTTTTTCTGGGGATTGGGATGAGAATTTCATCATTTGTGCACCAGGCAACAACATCGCAGATGAACATTTTGAATTTTAATCAGCACATTGGACTAAAATAGCAACAAAGCCATTTTTTTCTGATGCTGGCTTGAATTTTACTAAGAAAAAAGGTAAAGTTAAAATGATGAGTATTTTTTTATAATTAATGGAGGGAATCAGATGTTTAAAACATTAATTGAAAAATTAAAAGCAGATCCTAAAAAGATCGTATTTACAGAAGGTACAGATCCACGTATCTTAGAAGCTTCCGCTCGTTTACTTACAAGCGACTTCTTAACACCTGTATTAGTTGGTAACGTTGATGAAGTTAACGCTGCTGCAAAAGCTGCTGGTTTCAACATCAATGGCGCTATCATCGTAGATCCAGAAACATATGAAGAAATGGATGCTATGGTTGAAACAATGGTAGAACTTCGCAAAGGCAAAATGACACCAGAACAGTGCCGCGAAGCATTATCCAAAGGCAACTACTTCGGAACAATGTTAGTAAAAATGGGTAAAGCTGACTGCTTATTAGGCGGTGCAACATACTCTACAGCAGATACAGTTAGACCAGCTCTTCAGCTGATCAAAACAAAACCAGGCAACAAGATTGTATCTTCCTGCTTCATCCTTGTTCGTGAAGCTGTAACAGGCGGCAATGAACTTCTTGCAATGGGTGACTGCGCAATCAACATCAAACCAACAGAAGACGAATTAGTAGAAATCGGTATCGAAGTTGCTAAATGTGCTCAGATCTTCGGCATCGATCCAAAAGTTGCTTACCTTAGCTACTCCACATTAGGATCTGGTAAGGGTGAAGATGTAGATAAAGTTCGCAATGCTTGTGCAAAAGCGAAAGAACTTGCTCCAGAACTTGACATCGACGGCGAATTACAGTTTGACGCAGCTGTTTCTCCAACAGTAGCAAAAACAAAATGCCCAACATCCAAAGTTGCTGGACAGGCTAACACATTTATCTTCCCAGACATCAATGCTGGAAACATCGGTTACAAGATTGCTCAGCGTCTTGGCGGATTCGCTGCTTACGGCCCAATCCTTTGCGGTCTGAACGCACCAATCAACGACCTTTCCCGCGGATGTGATGCAGAAGAAGTTTACTCTATGGCAATCATCACAGCAGCATTAAGCTAATCTGTAGATTTTCATAAAACTGATATTACAAAAAAATTCAGCCCCTCAATGAGGGGCTGTTTTATTATTAATTCGTCACTTTATTTTTCATAGTTGCTTTGTTTGCATACATTGCTTCATCCGCTCTTCTAAACACATGATCAAAAAAGATATCCTTTGTCGGATCAAACACCGCAACACCTTTTGCAACGTTTACAATCTCTCTTTGATCCAAAGCAGATGCATTTTTCTCTTCCATAGTTTCTTCAAAGGCAGTCAGCAGCTGTTTGTAATTCTTGTAATCTTCATTTTCTAAAATTACAACAAACTCGTCTCCGCCAATTCTAAAAACTGGACTTCTCTTAAATGTATTACAGATTATCTTGCTGGCATTTATGATAAGCATATCGCCAAAATCATGTCCATATGTATCATTCATATTTTTCAGGTCATTTACATCAAGCACCACAAGACCGAATTCCGGAACACCTATTCTCATGCGATTTTCCAGATTCTTTACCGCTTCCATGTAAGCAGCCTTATTTTTAACACCTGTCATGGAATCTCTGTAAGCAACCTGCTTTGCAACTTCGCTCATCTCCTGGATTGGTTTTACAACACGTTTAGACGCTACGTTTGCCACAAAAACAAACACAACGACCACAATAGCCAATGCCATGATCATTCCGCCAACCAAAATGTTTGTTGAAGCAATATCAATTACAATGTCTTGTTCCTGAACAGAATAGTTAGACAAAATAACAGACACGCCTACACAGCCAATCAAACCGGCAACAACTGCACTGGCAACGGCTGCCGCCACAATAAGCACCAGAATCTTTTTCTGAATTTCTTTCATCAATACTCCCTCTCAAAACGCTCAGTAACAAAAAGGTGTCGGCTTTTACCAACACCTCTTATATTAAATCATAGATTCAACGTATTCTGTCATATCTTTTACAGTTTTAAACTCCATAGCTACTTCATCTGGAATCTCAATTCCGAATTCATCTTCAATAGCCATAATAATTTCTACTGCATCTAAAGAATCAGCTTCCAGATCATCATTGAGGCTGGATTCCATTGTAATCTCTGTAGAATCATCAAGTCCTAACTGATAGATAATAATACCTTTAATTTTTTCAAATGCCATACGATTGTCCTCCAATAAAACTTTTCACAATTATGGTCCTTCTCTCATTAACCATTATGTATTCTTTTTACACTATTTATGACTCTTTTTCAACCATTTCCTGCAATACTTTTAATTCTTTTTTCGAATATAAAGAAAGAACTGACACTTCATCAGTTCTTTCCTCGCGTTATTAGTATTTTCTTATTTTTTCTTATTCAAGTAAACTATACTTCTGTCTTCCACAGACCGTGAAGATTACAGTATGCAAATACCGCTTCTGCTTTGTCATCGCCAAGCCAGAATTTAAGCTGTGGAGTTTCACCTGGTTTTAAAGCTTTTCTCTGTCCGCCTCTTTCTGTCTGTACATATACCCACTCAATATAGTGTTCTTCTAACATTGGATGATCTACAGCGCCAACATTTACTGTTACAACACCATCTTCAATTGCTACAACAGGAAGATGTTTTTCTCCGCTTGCTTCTACAGTATTTGGTTCTAAAACATCCATTTTCTGTCCACAGCACATCATTGGAACTCCTGCATCGTGAACCATACCAATTAAATTACCACAGTGACGGCAGATAAAAAATTTGTTCTTTTTCATAGTTATTTCTCCTTTTCTCTCAAACCTTTTGGGATTTCTATAAAAACATCTTCAATGTTAACTTTGTGTGTTCCCTTGTTACAATCACAGTATATGTCAAAAAATCTTTTTTATCTGTGACAAAATCACCTTTTTATAAATTTTTTTAACAAATAATATTTCCAACAATCAAAGCTACCGCACAAGAGATTACAATTCTTATCCAGGTGCTCATCTTGGTCTTCTTATCCAACACTACATTTACAATGTAAATGATGAATAATTCCAGAAGGATTGCTCCCTGACTGCACTCATAATTTGACGCAACATTTTGACACATGTAGATCAAAGACAGGATAACGCTTCCAAGCAAGCCAGAGATAATGGCTTTCACCCAAGCTTTTAATATGATAAACACTTTTATCTTCTCAAAAATCTGCCAAAAATACTGCACCAATGAGATAACAGAACATGAACCGACCACGCTGCAGACAAAACCAGAAAGAGCTACGGCAAGACCAGCGATAATCCCAGCCTGATTGTATCCCATATAAAATCCGATACCAGATAATGTCTTACAGAGAATGGATCCCGGAAGCACGTTTACAATTGTAACCAATCTTCCATAAAAGTCTGTTTCTGATATAAATCCACCAGATACAAACAATCCATCGGCAACTGTCAGATAGGCGTCTCCTCCTCCAAAAGAAATAATAGAAGAGAAATATCCTTTTCCCAAATACTCTAACAAGTTTGGTACCATCAAAAACGCCGGTATACTGGCAATCGCTAAAAAGGCGAACCAGGCAATTTCTTCTTTTATTAAAATCTTCGGTGAAGGAAATTTTAACTTCTCACCTTTTTCAATCCCTAATTTCACGGAAAAAACAGCCAAAAGAACCATTATGATGCACAAGATGCCAAAAAGAACATTCCTTAAAGTTTCATGCCCTATCAAAAGTCCCATAATATTTGCTTTTGACACAAAAGCGCAGTAAAGAACGCAACACGCTGCCGCAATCACTACACGTTTGACATTTGCTCGTTTTCCGCTGCCGCCTACATATCCAATCACAAAAAATGCCATCAGAAGAATGTGTACGGTAGAGATACTAAACACCGAATCCACATCAAGACCTAGATTGCCGAATACTTTTGCAATGGACTTTCCTGCATTTAGGAAAAACACCAACAACACCATTATCGTGGCCAATAACAATCGTTTTCTTTTTCTTGCCCACTCAAAGGTGCTTACGATATATCTTGTCAGCATGGACAAAATGAAAGCTGTGATTCCAATTGAAAGAATCTCAATCTGTCTGATAACCAGTGATCCCGCAGAACTCATTGTCACAGACAAAAGGATTGTAAGAAGCACACCAGGAAGTGCCATACATACAGCAGCTGCAATCATGCCTTTTGTGCCAGCAATTACTTTGCCAAGCCCGCTGGAAATCTCTACCGGAAGCGCACCAGGTGTGATACTTGCAATAATTACAGCTGAATCATATTCTTCTTTTGTAATTTTCTTCTTGCTTTCCACCATTTCCTGTTCAATTACAGGAATCAGTGAAGTGCCGCCGCCAAATCCGATCAACCCAATCTTCAGAAAGGAAAGCAGCCAGCCAAACCCCTTTTTCATCTATAAAAACCTCTTCTAAAAATTTAGAATCTTATCCCTATCATAATCTGAGATATTTTACATTTCTAAAATGAACCCAATATGAAATATTATGGAAATATTAATAATTCTGCCACAGAAATTTAAAAGATTTATGCATTAACTTGTTGTTTGTTTTTGATATTTTCTTTATAATGAAGCAGACATTTAGATAGGGTAAAAATTTTATGGAAACAAAAGAAAAAGAACAAAAAAACATTAAAAAAAGTTCTGTGTTTGGGATCATTCTGCTTGCAGTTATTATTGTATGCTTTGTGGGCATCTATCTGTATCAGAACCAAGGAGTGACGATTACACCCCCTGCAAAAGAACAATCTCAAAGTACAGATCATACAGAAAATATAGATCATTCTGCAGAAGAAGAAACTGTCACCAATTCAGGTGACACAGAACCTCCCATCATAGCTCTGAGAAGTTCCCTGGAACTTACATTGAAATTAGGAGAAACTTATACCGAACCTGGTTTTTCCGCTGTTGACTATATAGATGGCCCATTGACAGACCAGGTAGTTGTAGAAGGAACTGTTGATACAGGAAAAGTCGGCACTTACAGTATTACTTACCAGGTGTCCGATCTTTCTGGAAATATCTGTGAAGTAAGCCGAACTATACACGTTATAGACGTAACTCCTCCAGCTTTAGAATTTGTTGGAGGCTCTGATATTTACATTCCTGTTGAGCAAGTTTTTGTGGATCCAGGTGTTGTATGCATAGATGACGGGGATGGCGATATCTCTTCATTGGTTGCAGCAACAGGGTCTGTTAATACAAAGGAGACTGGCGCTTATCAAATTACCTATACCGTGCAAGACACCTCCGGAAATGCTTCCTCTCTTACAAGAAATGTATATGTTTTTAAAAAACAGCCAGCTATAACAGAGATTCCTAGCGAAAAAGTCGTTTATCTTACTTTTGACGATGGTCCAAGCAAACATACCCTGACTCTTCTTGATACATTGGAGCAGTTCGGTGCTCAGGCCACCTTCTTCGTAACGAATCAGTATCCTTTTAACAACGATACTATCGGCCTGACTCATAGAAAAGGCCATACCATCGCACTTCACACATACAGTCACATGTACGATGTAATCTATAAGAGCGAAGAGAACTATTTTGCAGATTTAGATAAAATGACTGAGATTTGTGTGAAACAAACTGGACAGAAACCTACCATTCTTCGTTTCCCAGGCGGTACTTCCAACACGGTAAGCAAGAAATACAAAAAAGGTATTATGTCAAAACTGGTAGAAAGTGTTGAAAAAGCAGGCTATTATTACTGTGACTGGAATGTTGACAGCGGCGATGCTGCTGGTGCAAAAACAGCCAAAGAAGTGGCTGATAACGTGGTTGCAGGTATTCAGAAACATCCTGTATCCATTGTTCTCCAGCACGACACTTCTGCATATAGTGTAGAGGCAGTAAAATATATTCTTTTCTGGGGAATTGAAAATGGTTACACGTTCCTTCCAATGACAGAAGAAACCGAAATGATTCATTTCCCAACCAAAAATTAAATCTTTTAACATTTAACATTTAACATCGAAAAGGTTCCGACGCTTAAGCACCGGAACCTTTTTAAATCTCATTAATCTTAAAATGTAACTCTCATCTGATACCAAACAACCCCACCATGGTCAGACACAGATACGCCTTCGTTTACGAAGCCAAATTTTGCATAATAGTGAATCTTTTCCTCTTTACATGTGAGAACCAATCCTTTACGGCCCTGCTCTCTGGCATCTTCCACCATACGCTCTAACAGCTGTCCAGCATAACCC
Source organism: Eubacterium sp. (assembly GCA_045629925.1). GTDB lineage: Bacteria > Bacillota > Clostridia > Lachnospirales > Lachnospiraceae > Brotonthovivens. Next base: position 27,256 of record JAZQSD010000068.1, on the reverse strand, counting down.
TTTCTCTGATATTCTGGATCAGTACCCACACTAAAGATCATCTGCCATGCACCATTTTCATCATGGTTTTCTGCGTGAGCGAACATCTCATCTACCAGATCTTCTTCATCGGTAACATATCCACACACAAATGAGATTAATTTGTCCCCTTCAAACATCAACCAGAAATGATCGGCAAAATATGTAAGTCGGTCCTTATAAGATGCCTCAGATGCTGCTTTTTCTGGAACAAAACATGTTTTTTCCAATGCTGCAACCGCTTTCAGATCCCCCATTGTAGCTCTTCTAATTTCCATACCCTTTCTCCTTTTTCTTTTTGGTTTACATAACACATTTCTATATTATTTTATTAATGTTCCCTGCGGGAATCGAACCCACAACTAGTGCTTAGGAGGCACTTGTTATATCCATTTAACTAAGGGAACAGGTTGGCTCATTGGTATGAGCCTTATCTTTTACTTTTTCATATACTTACTGCATAACAGATTGTTACTTACAGATAGTTCACGTTTCCTTGCATCCAGATGCGCCCTTTGAATCTTCTTCCAATTTCCGGCTGACCGAGAAGATCTTTTTCATTGATACACATATCAAAGATCAGATCATTGCAGCTGATTGTAAGAATCCACACCTGTTCTTCCGTATAATGATTCTTCTGCTTACTAAAATCGATAATTTCACCAATAATGCTGTACTGGTCGCTCTGGATTCCAAAAGGCATAAAACTTGTTTCAACAATACTGAGAACATCTTCCTTAAGCATTCTCCTTGAAACACTTGAATACGCATCTATATCCTGTAAAGCCAGGTTTTCCATGGCTTTTTGATTGCCTTCCCTTGCCTCGGCGATCAGACGGATTCTATTTTCCGCAGATTTTTCTTTTTGTCTTACCTGGGCTTCTGTCTTTTGAATTGGTAGCAATATCTTTCCGTAACTTGCCAATGCAGACAAGGTTGCCCCATTTCCCATTCTGTATCGCCCGTGAAGTTTCTGTTCACGAAGAATCTCCGTACTGTTTTGTGCATAAAAGATGAGTGTAACACCCAATCTCATATCGTCACAGATTCCTGCAAAGGATTCCTTTTCTGAATAACGTTCAATCTCAATGAGTTCATCAGTTGTAATTCCATTTCCCATCAGGAATGGATAGTAATACTCCATATGAAATTCATTGTTATCAGAAAAATCTCCGCAAACTGCGATGCCGAAATCATCCCCGAACATCTTCTTGCATTCTACAAACGTATTTCCATTTTCATCTTTCTCTACATATTGAGCATCTGGATAATTAATCGCATCTTCTAAAATATCATACAGATCAGATGTCTTTTTTAATCCATTAAACCCAACAGCACTTAAAAACGAATGAATCATATCCTAATTCCTTAATTCTTTCCATATTCCAAAGCCATCTCTAATGCTTCTTTTTCTTCTGCTGCCAGCAAGAGAACGGAATTTCCATTGATGATCTCTTTAATGTAAGTGAAGCAGCCTTCTCTGGAATGCATTGCTGTTATGATAATTCCATCATTTCGCTTGTTTAATAATGCCAGCGAAAAACTCAGTTTTCCACCTACATCTTCAAAAGCATTATATTTTACTAAACCGTACTTCTGGAATGTACCATTTAAATATGCTACTACATCGTCCATAATTGCACGGTTCTCATTGCTGAATGCTTCCAATTTATCAAGCTTACTGAACTTCTCCATCAATGTTTGTTCCATAGACATGGCATTTCTTCCACTCATAAAGAAACGATAGCTTCTCTGTAATTTAATAATCTTGATTCTGTTTAAAACAGTAATAACAATAAGCACGATTACAGCAATCAACAGAATCAGCATAAAAATATTGCTGTTTACGATTCCTGATAATAATCCCTGTGGTTCATTGTTCATCTTATAATGTCCCTTCTATGTTTCACGTGAAACATTCTTATCTCTTAATAGAAGATATCATTTCCATTAACTGCTCTAATTCATCATTGGAATAATACTCTATCTCGATCTTTCCTTTTTTGTTGTTCTTTGATTTGATTGTAACTTTTGTTCCTAAAATTTGTTTTAACTGTTCCTGAAGATTTTCATAAAAAACAGAATAATCTTCTGTTTTTTCTTTTTCCTCTGTCACAGGTTTCTCTGTCATGGCCTTTTTTACCAGTTTTTCAGTTTCACGAACACTCAACTTCTCATCAAATATCTTCTGAGCAAGGACAAACTGTTTTTCGCTATCTTCCACCATGATCAGCGGCCTTACATGACCCATTGTAAGCTGACCATCAATGATCATCTGCTGTACCTTGTCACACAATTTCAATAAACGCATAGAGTTTGTGATAGTAGATCTGCTTTTTGATACTCTTTCCGCAAGCACATCATGTTTCACGTGAAACTCTTCTAATAATCTCTTATATGCCAAAGCTTCTTCAATAGGGTTCAAGTCTTCTCGCTGAATATTTTCAATGAGAGCGATTTCCATAATTTCTTTTTCAGTAAGATCCTTTACAATAACAGGAACTTCTTTTAAACCGGCAAGCTTAGCAGCACGCCATCTTCTTTCCCCTGCGATGATTTCATAATAATCATCGCGTTTCTGAACAAGTAATGGCTGCAACACACCAAACTGTTTGATCGATTCAGACAACTCTAACAAAGCATCCTCATCAAACTTCTTTCTTGGCTGATCTCTATTTGGTTCCACCTTTGATATTTTAACCAAAGTCTCAACTTTCTTTTCATCTTTTTTCACAGAAGTTGTAGTCTGTTTTACAGATACTTTATCTGATATAAGGGAATCTAATCCTTTACCTAATCCACTTTTTCTAACTGCCATTTTTTAAAAATCCTCTCTCGCGATAACTTCTTTTGCCAGTTCTCTGTAGCTTTCTGCACCTGTAGATCTTGGATCATAAAGATTGATTGGCAATCCATGGCTAGGTGCTTCTGCCAGTCTTACATTTCTTGGAATAATTGTTTCATAAATAGTTGTATCAAGATTCTTCTTTACATTTTCTACAACCTGTAAAGACAGATTTGTTCTGGCATCATACATGGTGAAAACAACACCTTCCATCTGAAGGTTTGGATTCAGACGTTTCTGTACCAGGTCAATAGTATGCATCAGCTGACTTAATCCTTCCAACGCATAATATTCACACTGAATAGGAACAAGAATTGTATTCGCAGTTGTCATGGCATTTACTGTAAGCATACTTAAAGAAGGTGGGCAATCGATAATGATAAAATCAAAATCATCCTGCACATAATCAATCTCATTCTTTAATATGTATTCTTTTTCCTTAATATCTAAAAGTTCAATTTCTGCACCAGCTAAATTTACATTGGAGGAGAGGAGAGAGAGATTTTCAATTTCTGTCTTAATAATTGCTTCTCCAACAGAACATTCACCTAACATCAGTTCATAGATTGTATTCTCAACCTCTGATTTGTCCACTCCAAGACCACTAGTTGTATTTCCCTGTGGATCCAAATCAATGGTTAATACTTTTTTTCCTGCCTCTGCAAGGCAAGCAGATAGATTGATAGCTGTTGTAGTTTTACCTACGCCACCTTTCTGGTTTGCAACTGCAATAATTCTACCCATATTAATAAACCTTCCTCTCAATCTGTATGTTCCACAAAAGTAAAATCCAAAAATTCTTAAATTATACTTTTGAGCCGTATTAGTAGTATAACACTTCATCCTTTATCAATCTACATAAAATATATGTCTTTTTTATAAAATGTTTCACGTGAAACATTGATTTTTATTTATAATCATTTATAATTGTATACAGTATACAATTATAAATAAATTGTATCTCTTACTTTATTCGTTTATAATATAGTTTATAAAAAAGGCCGTTTTTGCACTGTCATTCTGATTATAGGGTTTGCAATACGGTTCCTAATTTATATGTAATTAAAATTTCAGAATTAACTGAGGTATTTTATATGAACAGCAACGTTAAGAAAATTATTAAAAATTTTGCATTAGTGATCATAATCGCCACTGTGGTTATCATAATCATCAATAAATTGATCAACGTTTTTGCCAATATGAAAGATCACCTTTCTACTGAAAATGGTAAATTCTACAACTGGCGATACGGAGATATCTTCTATACTAAGAAGGGAAAAGGCTCACCAATTCTTTTAATCCATGACCTTTCCCCAGCAAGCTCTGCTTACGAATGGAACAGAGTAATCAGCCGTTTGGCAGAGAACCATACTGTTTACGCGCTGGATCTTCTTGGTTGTGGACGCTCCGAGAAACCAAACCTTACTTATACCAATTACATGTATGTTCAGCTTGTAAATGATTTCATTGTAAACGTGATTTCTGAAAAAGCAGACGTAATCGCAACAGGGGCATCTTCTTCTTTCGTGATCATGGCCTGTCAGATGGAATCCAGATATTACAAGAAGATTATTGCTGTAAGCCCAGAAGATGTGTACAAACTGGCTCTCTCTCCAACAAAGTCAACCAACATTTTAAAATACATTTTGGAGATGCCTGTAATCGGCAGCCTTATCTACAACATTCTCATGTCTAAGAATGCAATTTTAGATAACATGATCGACAAATACTATTTTAAAGAACATCTGGTTTCCAACAAGCTGCTGTTGAATTATTACCATTCTGCTCACCTTGCAGATGGCAACGGAAAGTATCTCCTCTCCAGCATTAACAGCAATTATACAAATGTAAATATTATTCCAGCATTAAAGAGAGTAAATAACAGTATTATGATCGTAACTGGAAAAGAACACGAATTTATGGAAGACATCGCTCAGGACTACGTTTCTTACAATTCTTCTATCGAAACTGTCTCTATTCCAAAAACCAAATACCTTCCTCAGCTGGAAGCTCCAGACAAGTTCGTGTCTGCTATTAATATTTTACTTGAAACAAAGTAGATACTAAACAAAAGTTTGCTTTGTTAAAGTTTCAGCATAAACCATCTATGTACAGACTGGTTTTTTAATTAGTAATTGGAAGTAATAGTAATGTCAAGAAATAAGAAGTACCATAAACACACAAAGAAAAATACCTTATTAACAAAAATCATATTTTTAGTATGTTTGATTGTTTTAATCTGTGCTCTTGCTGTTGGTATCTGGCAGCAACAGAAAAAACATCAGGAAAACGAAGATTATGAGCAGCTTAGAAATGATGTAGAAACAGAACAGATTGTAGGCGTTATTGAAGCAGAAGAAGAGTCAGTGGAAATTCCAATTGATTTTGACGCTGTACAGAGCCAGTATCCAAATGCCTATGCATGGATTACTATCCCTGATACACCAGTAGATTATCCAATCATGCAGAGTTCTGCTGATATGGATGAAGATTATTATCTGGATCATACAATTGATGGAGAGAAGAATCTTCCTGCTGCCATTTATACACAGCGTTCTCAGAATGGAAAAAACATGACCGATCTGGTTACTGTCATCTACGGTCATAATATGCGAAATGATTCCATGTTTGGATCATTGAATGAATATACCAATGAAGAATACCGACAAGCTCATCCATATATCTATGTGTACACACCTGAGCATATCTTTAAATATGAGATTTTTGGTGCAGTAACATATACTGATGATCATATTCTTTATACATATAACTGCAACATGGACAGTGAAGGATATGCTGAGTTTTTAGAATCTCTAAAGGAAACAAGTGTATCCCCTTCCTGGATAAATGGAGATATTGAAGTAACTACAGAAGATCGAATTATTGTATTATCTACTTGCAATAACAATGATTCTCAAAGATATTTAATCTGTGCAGTATTAGTAGAAGAACAATAATACATTGATATATTACACAAACACAAATAAAAGCTACAAATCCAAAAGGGTTTGTAGCTTTTCGTTTGCTTTTACATATTCTATTTCTGTTGTTTTATAATGGATTCTTACTTGGTGTCCCTGCTTTTCTAGGATATGCCTTTGGTGTCTGCTTTACCTTCTCAATTTTTACAAGTGCTCTTCCCATGTCAGAACCAGGAACCTGATATTTCACAATGTTTCCTAATTTTCCTCCTAAAAGAAAGATCGCATTTTTCGCATCCACAGTTTCCTGATCAGATTCTGCAGATTTGTATGATACAAAACATCCATCCTTTTTTACAAAAGGAAGACAATACTCAGAAAGTGAAGAAAGATTAGCCACTGCTCTAGAAACAACCAGATCAAACACTTCTCTGTATTCTTTCTTTCGAGCCATTTCTTCAGCTCTTCCGTGAACTGCAGTTATATTTTTTAATCCAAGTTTGTTGATCACTTCATTTAAGAAATTAATTCTCTTATTAAGGGAATCCATCAATACCACTTCTATCTGTGGAAAAGCAATCTTTAAAGGAATTCCAGGAAAACCTGCCCCTGTACCAAGATCTAACATCGTAATTTTTTCAGACAGATTCATGTTTTTAACCAGACAAAGACTATCTAAAAAATGTTTTTCAATCACTTCATCAAATTCTGTGATAGCAGTCAGGTTCATTACTTTATTCCATTCTACAAGAAGTTCATAATAATCTAAGAACTGCTGAATCTGATCCTGGCTTAACTCTATATTTAATTCTGATAATCCTGTTTTAAATTTGGACAAATCGTAATTCATATATATCCTCTTTTAACTAAACGTAACAATCAACGATTCTTTATTCTTCAGACTGTTTCTGTTTATAATGAAGCTGTTCAAGATAAACTAAAAGCACAGAAATATCTGCTGGTGAAACACCAGAAATTCTGGAAGCCTGACCAATAGAAATTGGCTGATGAAGATTTAATTTCTGCTGGGCTTCCATACGAAGACCGCTAACCTGATTATAATCAAAATTCTCTGGTAATTTCTTATGTTCTAATTTCTGGAAAGATTTTACCTGCTTGATCTGACGTTTGATATATCCGTCATATTTGATATTGATATTAACCTGTTCCCTTACTTCAAATGGAAGTTCTGGTCTTTCTGGATCGATCGGAGCCAAAACATCATAATTTAATTCTGGACGGCGGATCAACTCTGTAAGACCTGTACCTGTATTTAAAGGCTGACTTTCATATTCTTCCATAAGAGCCTGAACCTGCGGATTAGCACCAACTTTTACAGTTTCTACTCGGTCAATCTCTTCCTGAATCAAACGTTCTTTTTCGCAAACCCAATCGTATCTTTCCTGGGAAATAAGGCCAATTTCATAACCTTTCTTCGTAAGACGAAAATCCGCATTATCCTGTCTTAACAAAAGTCTGTATTCCGCACGGGATGTCATCATACGGTATGGTTCAAAATTATCTTTTGTCACAAGGTCATCGATAAGAACACCTATATAAGATTCAGAACGATCTAAAACAAGCTGTTCTTTTCCAAGAATCTTCATAGCTGCATTGATACCTGCTACAAGACCCTGTCCGGCAGCTTCTTCATAGCCTGAACTTCCATTAAACTGTCCACCGGAGAAAAGTCCTTTGATTTTTTTAAACTCTAATGTTGGATACAGCTGTCTTGGATTGATGCAATCGTATTCAATAGCGTAAGCATTTCTAACAATCTTAGCGTTTTCCAGTCCAGGAACCGTTCTGTACATAGCATACTGCACATCTTCTGGAAGAGAACTGGACATACCGCCTACATACATTTCATTTGTATTGATTCCTTCCGGTTCAATAAACACCTGATGTCTGTCTTTGTCAGCAAATTTTACTACTTTATCTTCAATAGAAGGACAGTATCTTGGGCCTGTTCCTTCAATCATTCCTGAGAAAAGAGGTGATCTGTGGATATTTGCATTGATAATCTTATGTGTTTCTGGATTGGTGTATGTAAGCCAGCAGCTTACCTGTTCAATCTGAACACTTTCAGGATCGGTAGTAAAAGAAAATGGAACAACTCTCTCATCTCCTTTTTGCTCTACCATCTTTGAAAAGTCAATACTTCTCTTATCCATTCTGGCTGGTGTACCAGTTTTAAAACGGAAAATCTCAATTCCATGTTTCTTTAATGAATCTGTGAGATAGTTTGCTGCCTGAAGTCCATTTGGACCAGTATGATTCACAACATCCCCATAAAGACATCTGGCATTTAAATATGTTCCTGTACAGAGAACTACTGCCTTACACAGATAAGTTCCGCCTGAAAATGTTTTTACACCTTTAATTTCACCATCTTCTACAATTAACTCAGATACTTCCGCCTGACGAACAGTAAGATGATCTGTATTTTCCAGTGTTTTTCTCATTTCCATGCTGTATCCTGCTTTATCTGCCTGAGCACGAAGAGAATGAACCGCAGGACCTTTGGATTTGTTCAGCATTTTTGACTGAATAAAAGTTTTATCAATATTGATACCCATCTGTCCGCCTAAAGCATCGATTTCACGAACCAAATGACCTTTGGAACTTCCACCGATATTAGGATTACAAGGCATCATTGCAATACTTTCTACACTAACTGTAAAAATGATTGTTTCCAATCCGAGTCTTGCGCTGGCAAGAGCTGCTTCACAGCCTGCATGACCCGCACCAACAACTACCACATCATAATTTTCAACAATGGATGACATACATTAACTCCTCTAATTATTTACCCATACAGAACTTACTAAAGATCTCATTTACCAGATCCTCTCCAACAGATTCACCGATAATAGATCCCAACTCTTCATAAGCATTCATCAGATCGATGGAATAGAAATCTTCCGGCATCATATCATCGATACTTCTTACAACCATCTCAAGACTTCTCTTTGTTTCTTCCAAAGCATTTTTGTGACGAATGTTTGTGATATATACTTCATCATTAAAAGAAACTTCTCCCTGGAAAAACATATCCTTAATTGTTTCTTCTAACTCTGTAATTCCAATATTCTCTTTTGCAGAGATCATAATAATATGTTTGTCTAATTTCTCAGCAAGCTGCTCTTTTGTAGTAACTGCTTCAAGATCAGATTTATTCAACAGAACAATAGATTTTTTATCTTTGATAGAAGCAATGATTTCTTCATCATTTTCATCTAATTCTGTAGAAGAGTCAGCAACATAGATTACAAGGTCTGCTTTTTCAAGATACTCTTTTGATTTTGTAACACCAATTTTTTCAACAACATCATCTGTATCTCTGATACCTGCTGTATCGATCACATTAAGACTGATGCCGTGAAGCTGAATGTGTTCTTCAAGAATATCTCTTGTTGTTCCTGCTATATCTGTTACAATTGCTCTTTCCTGTCCAACCAAAGTATTTAAAAGAGAAGATTTACCTGCATTTGGCTTACCAACGATTACTGTGTTGATACCTTCTTTGATTACTTTTCCGTTGTCTGAAGATTTTAACAGTTTGTTTGTTTCTGTTAATAACTTATCCACAATCACTCGAAGTTCTTCTGGATAACCATCAATGTCAATATGTTCAGGATCATCTAAGGCAGATTCAATAAAAGCAATTTCATGGATAACTGATGCTCTCAGTTCCTTTATCTTTTCTAACACAGATCCTCTCAACTGACTTACAGAACTTTTCAGTGCAAAATCATTTTTCGCATTAATTACATCGATTACAGATTCCGCCTGAGAAAGGTCAATTCGTCCATTTAAGAAAGCTCTTTTTGTAAATTCTCCTGGTTCCGCTGGTCTTGCACCATTTTTTAATACGGTTTCGAGAATTTTCTTCATAACCAAGATACCACCGTGACAATCAATCTCAACAGTATCTTCTGTTGTATAGCTGCGAGGAGCTTTCATTATAAGAAGCATTACTTCATCTACAATTTCATCGCCATCTTTAATATAACCATAATGAATGGTATGGGTATCCATCTCAGACACTTTCTTATTTCCTTTCTTAGGAAAAAATACTCTGTCCGCTACAAGAAGAGCTTCCTCACCACTTATTCTTACAATACCAATTCCAGAGTTTGTCATAGCTGTAGCAATCGCCGCAATTGTATCTGTCTTCATCCTTTATCCTTCCAATCTAAAAAAGAACTTATCTACATTAAGGTTCATAAATAATAAAACAAACATTGCCCCATTATTTATAAATCTTAACACTTATTATAAACGAAGAAAAGGGACTGTCGCAAATAAATACGACAGTCCTGTCATTTTTTAATTATCTTTCATGTCTGTTGTTTTTTAATGTAACTACTACATGACGATATGGTTCTTCACCTTCGCTGTGTGTTGTTACATAACGATCTTTCTGAAGTGCAGAGTGGATAACTCTTCTTTCAAAAGGATTCATTGGTTCAAGAGAAACAGCTTTTTTTGTTCTCTTTACTTTGTAAGCAATATTTTTAGCAAGATTTTCTAATGTATCTTTTCTTCTCTTACGATAATTTTCTGTATCGAGCTTAACTTTTACATATGTTTCAGAGTTTTTGTTAATTGCAAGATTTGTTAAGTACTGTAAGGAATCAAGAGTCTGTCCTCTCTTACCGATCAGAACTCCCATATCATCGCCTTTTAACTCGATATCAAGTACATTTTCTTCCTCTTCAGATTCTTTAATAACAATTTCAACTTCAAGATCCATTGCTTTAAAAACATCCTGTAAGAAAGTATTTACTTTATCATTAATTGTTTCTTTTTTGCGAACTTTTACTTTTGCTGGTTTGCTGTTGAAACCTAAAAAACCAGATTTAGCTTCTTCAATAACTTCATATTCAATCTGGTCACTTGTTACACCCAGCTGAACGAGAGCTTCAGTAATCGCATCATCTACGGTTTTACCTGTTACTTCGATGAAATCCATAACTAAACCCCCTATTTATTCTTTTTATTGTTGTAGCTATTCACCATGTTTGCTTTTGAAGCAAGGCTTCCTTCTTTATATTTTTTGGAAGGAGCAGACTGAGCAGCATCATTTCCTTTGCTAGAAACTGGTGCGCCAGTGTTTGCTTTTGAAGCCATAGTTTTTGTTCTCATGCTTGCATTGTTAGCAATTGTAGCTCCAGAAACCTGTTTTTTCTTTTCTACTCTCTTAGCTTCTTTTGCTTTTGCTTTTTCCATGTTCTTTTCGATCATTTTGTTCATATCCTGCTTATCAAAATATTTATTGATAAGGAACTGCTGGATACATCTGATCAGGGAACCTGCAATCCAGTAAACACCAAGACCTACTGGAAGGAAAAATACAAGGATGAAAGAATAGATAGGCATCATGTAGTTCATCATCTTCATCTGGCCAGCCATCTGATTTCCTGCAGCTGCGTTGGAAGCCTGTGGCATAAGTCTGATGTTTAAGAACTGTGTTACCAGAGATAATACTGGAATTAAGATACCTAATAATACAAATAAGAACTGTCCTTCATGGAAAGCTGTACCAATAACGTTCTTTGGAGAATATACAATACTTACACCTAAGAAGTTATTTACTTCGTCAACTTTTGTCTGAGCAATAGCTAAAGCTTCTGCTGCATTTGGGAAAAGTTCCTGTAATTTTAACCAGTTGCCTGTTGTACATCTGTAGAGTACGTCAACGATGTAGTTAGGAATATCAGCTGCTTCACCATTTAAGAAGTCAACTCTGATATTTTTCATTACATAGTTACCTTCTTTGGCACCTTCGTAGAATGTATTCATTACACTAGCAAATCCATTGTTTGCCATGATTCCATTTACAGAATCTGTAAAGATATCTTTGATGCTTGTGATGTAACCAGGTACATTGTAGATTACTCTGTAAAGAGCAAAAAGGATAGGAAGCTGGATAACTAACTGAATACAGCTACCAGATGGAGAAACACCGTATTTTTTGTAAACAGCCTGTGTTTCTTCATTCATCTTCATCTGAGATACCTGATCTCTTTTGCCTTTGTACTTTTTCTGTACTGCCTGTAATTCAGGCTGCATTACCTGTGTCATTTTAGAGAACTTCTGCTGCTTAATTGTAAGTGGAAGAAGACACATATAAACACAGATAGTAAATATGATAATTGTTAATGCAACGTTCTCAACGCCGGCTCTAGATAAGAGCATATAGATACCGTTCATCGCTTTACCGAGAAGTTCAGCAATTGGTCCTAAAATTCTGCCGCCGTTCTGTGACAATACTGTAGCTAACAATTCTATACCTCCTAATTATGGAACAGGATCATAACCACCCTTTGAAAAAGGATTACATCTTAAAATTCTCCAACCGGCAAGAAGTCCACCTTTTAACGCCCCATACTTTTCAATTGCTTCCAACCCATAACAAGAACATGTTGGATAATAAGGACATTTTGTCGTTTTATATGGAGAAATGAATTTCTGATAAAATTTTACTATTTTTATAAAAACCTTTTTCACTTATTCCATCTTCTTTTCGAATTCGTTATCTGTTACTTTTGTGATACGATGAAGAAATCCCAAGTGGAGCAATGCTTTTTCAATTTCGTGATATGTTGATTCTTTGGCTCCTGCCCTTGCGATAACTACAATGTCCAAACCACTATTGAACATCTCTTCCTGTAGTCTATAACTTTCTCTTATTAACCTTGTAACATGGTGTCTAACAACACTGTTACCTACTTTCTTACTAACAGAAATACCCAGTCTGTTAGTGTCTGAATCATTTTTCAATACATACATTACCAGAAGCTTATTTGCATATGATTTTCCTCTTCGGTAAACATGCTGAAAATCTTTATTTTTCTTTAGAGATTCTGAAAAATGCATTCTAATCGACCCTTCAATTTTACTTCCTCATGATAGAAGAAAAGACCACAAGTCTTGTGGCCTATGCTGATAATTTTTTTCTTCCTTTTAATCTTCTAGCTGCAAGAACTTTACGTCCACCTGCAGATTTCATTCTAGCTCTGAAACCGTGAACTTTAGATCTCTGTCTCTTTTTTGGCTGAAATGTCATCTTCATTGTCGTCCACCTCCTCTATGTTATGAAAAAACATCACTCCAATTATAGCAAAAAAACTTGTCAAGTCAAGCAAAATCAACGTTTTTTTTATCTTCGTTGATTAACATAAAAATATATAAATACTTCTTTTTCTATATTTTAAATATTAAAACACAACATATATATTTCAATAATTTTTATTCATACTATATATTGTTTTTTTATTCATTCAAAAAATTTATTATAACAAAAATTTTTAATTAATTTTTCTATAGTAAATTTAATTAAAATTTTTTTATATTTGAACGAGTTTCTTCCTTATTATAATAGGCTTTAAAAAATATCTTCATTTCAATTCACAAAAAAATATACATTATTATCTCATTTTTTGAATAAAAAAACGAAAAATTTAATCTAATAAACTCTTAAAAGGTCTTAAAATGGATTTTAAGCCAATTTACCCCTTTCTTACGCATTTTTGAATTTTAACTTTAAATTGCAAAATGGGCTAATTTGAGTTATTATTAAGGATAGGAAAATAGCGCTATTAATCAATTGCTTTTAATATATGGAGAATGAATATGCAGATACTTGAACAAAAATGGGAAGAAATACTTCAGACAGTAAAAAAAGAACACGAATTAACAGATATCTCTTTTAATACATGGATCAAACCTTTAGAAATCTACTATGTGCAGGATGATAAAGTTTTCATCTTAGTTACTACTGAACAGATGGGATTATCATATATAACAAAAAAATATTACCTTCCTATCAAAGTAGCTATTGCTGAAGTGACAGGTATTGAATATGATATTGAATTTGTTCTTCCAGAAACAGCTAAATCTATCAAACCTGTTAAACCTAAAAAAACAGAAAGTGAATCTGCAGAACATTCCAATCTTAATCCAAATTATACATTTGACACTTTTATAGTTGGTAATAATAACAGATTTGCTCATTCCGCTTCATTGGCGGTAGCTGAGTCTCCTGGTGAAATCTACAATCCACTTTATCTTTACGGAGGAGTTGGACTTGGAAAAACACATCTGATGCATTCCATTGCTCATTTTATTCAGGATGAGCATCCTGAAATGAAAGTTGTATACGTTTCATCTGAAACATTTACAAACGAACTGATTGAATCTATCAGAAATGGTAACAATGCAGCTATCACTCAGTTTAGAGACAAATACAGAAATGTAGACGTTCTTCTTATCGACGATATTCAGTTTATCATCGGTAAAGAAAGTACACAGGAAGAATTCTTCCATACATTTAACAAATTACATATTGCTAAAAAACAGATTATTATTTCCAGTGATAAACCTCCAAAAGAAATGGAAACATTAGAAGATCGTATCCGTTCCCGTTTTGAATGGGGGCTTCAGGCTGATATCGGATCTCCTGATTACGAAACTAGAATGGCTATCCTTCGCAAAAAGATTGAGATGGATGAATTTGATATAGAAGATGAAATTTTAAATTACATCGCTGTTAATATCAAATCAAACATCAGAGAATTAGAAGGAGCTCTCAATAAACTGATCGCTTTCTCTAATTTAGAAAGAAAACCAATCACAATGGAAATTGCCATCAAAGTTCTTCAGAATATTATTTCACCGGACAAGCCTCTGGAAATAACTCCTCAGCTTATCATTGAAGTAGTAGCTGAACATTTTGATATAACTGTTGATCAGATCATGTCCAAGTCAAGAAGTAATGACATTGCAAAACCAAGACAGATTGCTATGTATCTCTGTAAAAACCTTACAGATCAGCCATTAGAAAATATAGGAAAACTTCTTGGTGGAAGAGATCATTCTACAATTATTCACGGTGTTAAAAAAGTGACAGAAGAATATCAAACAAACGAATCTTTAAAAAGCACTATTGACACCATTAAGAAAAAAATAAGTCCTAATTAAGGATGTTATATTATTTTATTATAATTATAAGAGTTATTATAATAAATACTTATACACTTACTTATCAACAAATTGTGGATAAGTATTGTTGAAACACTGTTAATTAGATGTGGATTCATTGTGGATAGATGTTGATAACTCTACCACTTTAAAAAATTAAATTTTACATAACATTTTTATGGATTATCCTTTTAACCTTTCAAAAAATGTTATTAACAAGTTATCCATACCTTATCCACGAATTATAAACCTGGTTATTAACATACTTTTTTTAAAAAAATCCAGTGTTTAATAGGGTTTACAGAGTTATAAACATATCCACATCCCCTACTACTATTAAGGCTAAAATCAATATAATAATATATATTATATTGGACTTATATTATGTTAACCACTTTACAATAATAGATTTTCATCATTTTGAAAGGAGTTCAATTACATTATGAAATTAATTTGTTCTAAATCCAATTTACTGAAAGGTGTTAATATTGTTTCTAAAGCAGTTCCATCCAGAACTACAATGTCTATCTTAGAATGCATTCTTATTGATGCATCTTCTAATGAAATTAAATTGACAGCTAATGATATGGAACTTGCTATTGGAACAACAATTGAAGGAACAATCATGGAAAGAGGTATCATCGCTATTGATGCTAAGATTTTTTCAGAAATTGTAAGAAAACTTCCTGATAATGATGTAGTAATCGAAACAGATAAATCTTTCACAATGACAATTACTTGTGAAAAAGCAAAATTTAACATTGCAGGCAAACCAGGAGATGATTTCTCTTATCTTCCATACATTGAAAGAACAGAAAAAGTTTCTATTTCTCAGTTCACTTTAAAAGAAGTTATAAGACAGACGATCTTCTCTATCGCTGACAATGACAATAATAAGTTAATGACAGGTGAACTTTTTGAAATTGAAGAAAACAGATTAAAAGTTGTTTCTTTAGATGGACACCGTATTTCTATAAGAAATATTGAGTTAAAAGATTCTTATGATCACAAGAAAGTTATTGTTCCTGGAAAGACACTTCAGGAAATTAGCAAGATTTTACCAGGTGATGTAGAAGAAATGGTTAATATCTACATTACAAAGAATCATATTTTATTTGAATTTGGAAGCACACTTGTTGTTTCAAGATTAATTGAAGGTGAATACTTTAAGATTAATCAGATGTTATCTTCTGATTATGAAACAAAAGTTAAGATTAATAAGAAAGTTTTATTAGACTGTATTGACAGAGCTACTCTTCTTGTAAAAGAAGGAGATAAAAAACCAATCATCATCAATATTGGTGATGAAGTTATGGAACTTAAAATCAATTCTTTCATTGGTTCCATGAATGAAGAAATTGATATTGAAAAAGAAGGTAAAGATATTTTAATTGGATTTAATCCTAAATTCTTTATTGATGCACTTAGAGTTATTGATGAAGAAGAAGTAACTTTATATATGGTTAATCCAAAAGCTCCTTGCTACATCAAGGATGAACAGGAAAGCTTTATTTATCTTATTCTTCCAGTTAACTTTAACGCAGCATCTAACTAGGAGGCAATTATGGAAGTAATTACAATAAGAGATGAATTTATTAAACTTGGACAAGCAATGAAACTTGCAGGATTTGTAGAATCAGGAGTGGAAGCTAAAATTGTAATCCAGGATGGGCTTGTTAAAGTAAACGGTATTGTTGATGACAGAAGAGGTAGAAAACTTTACAGTGGCGACATCGTTACTTATAGAGGAGAAAGTTTTCAGATTGCATAATGGTTATTAAATCACTATCATTAAATAATTTCAGAAATTATGAGACTGCTGATATCGAATTTGATGAAAAAATAAATATTTTGTATGGGGATAATGCGCAGGGAAAGACAAATATTTTAGAAGCTTTGTATGTAAGTGGAACTTCAAAGTCTCACAAAAGCTGCAAAGATAAAGAGATGATTCGATTTGATCAGGAAGAATCACATATAAAGACTGTTGTTTTAAAAAATGAAATGGAATATGAAATAGATATTCATTTAAAAAACAAAAAGTCTAAAGGGATTGCAATAAATAAGATTCCTATAAAAAAAGCAAGTGAACTTTTTGGAATCTTAAATATGGTTTTCTTTTCCCCGGAAGATTTAAATATTATAAAAAATGGTCCGGCAGAAAGAAGAAGATTTATTGATTTGGAATTGTGTCAGCTTGATAAGATATATCTTCATAATCTTACAAATTACAATAAGATTCTTTTAAACAGAAATAAGCTTTTAAAAGAAATCATATTCAGACCAGACCTTTCTGATACATTGGATGTTTGGGATGAGCAGCTCGTTTTATATGGTTCTAAAATAATAGAAAGACGTTCTGTTTTTATAAAAGAGTTAAATGAAATTATAGGAGATATACATTCTAAATTATCTGGTGGAAAAGAAAATTTAGTTATCAAGTATGAACCAGATGTATTAAAGGAAGAGATGAAGAATGAATTGTCTCTTGCTAAACAAAAAGATTTAAAATTATGTTCTACATCTGTTGGACCTCATAGGGATGATATGTCATTTGAAATAAATGGGATTGATATTAGAAAATATGGATCTCAGGGTCAGCAGAGAACATCAGCTTTATCTTTAAAACTTTCAGAGATAGAACTGGTAAAAAAAGTAATTCATGATAAACCTGTTTTATTGTTGGATGATGTTTTGTCAGAATTAGATAGCAACAGACAAAACTATCTTTTAAACAGTATAAATGATGTGCAGACAATTATAACTTGTACAGGATTAGATGAATTTGTAAAAAATCGTTTTTATATAAACAAAGTGTTCCATGTAAAGGATGGAACCGTAACAGGAGGATGTTATGAGCACTGAGTACGGTGGAGATCAGATTCAAATTTTAGAAGGATTGGAAGCAGTTCGTAAAAGACCAGGTATGTACATCGGCAGTACTTCTGCCCGTGGTTTACATCACCTTGTTTATGAAATTGTGGACAATGCAGTAGATGAAGCTTTAGCTGGTTTTTGCAGTGAGATTGAAGTAATCATCAATAAAGGAAATTCTATTACTGTTAAGGATAATGGAAGAGGAATTCCTGTTGATATCAATCACAAAGCCGGAAAACCTGCGGTAGAAGTAGTATTTACTGTTCTCCATGCCGGCGGAAAATTCGGTGGTGGAGGATACAAAGTATCCGGTGGTCTTCACGGGGTAGGTGCATCTGTTGTTAATGCTCTTTCTAACTGGCTTGAAGTAGAAGTTCGTCGTGGGGGAAAAGTATATAAACAGAGATATGAACGTGGTACAACTATGTACGAATTAAAAGAAATTGGTACATGTGATATTGAACATACAGGTTCAAGAGTTGATTTTCTTCCTGATGATACTATTTTTGAAGAAACAGTATTTGATTATGATACATTAAAAACTCGTCTTCGCGAAATGGCATTTCTTACAAAAGGTCTCAAGATTTCTCTGACTGATGATAGAGGGGAAGAGCCTGTAAAAAATGTTTTCCATTATGAAGGCGGTATCAAAGAGTTTGTTACTTACTTAAATAAGAGCAAAGAAAGTCTTTATCCAGATATTATTTATTGTGAAGGTACAAAAGATAATGTGGAAGTGGAAGTTGCTCTCCAGCACAACGATTCCTATAACGAATCTACTTTCAGTTTTGTAAATAATATTACAACTCCAGAGGGTGGTACCCATTTAGCAGGTTTTAGAAACGCTCTCACAAAGACTTTTAATAACTATGCGAAAGCAAATAAGATTTTAAAAGATACTGATCCAAGCTTGTCTGGTGATGACATTCGTGAAGGTCTTACAGCTATTATTTCTGTTAAGATTGAAGAACCACAGTTTGAAGGACAGACAAAGCAGAAACTTGGAAACAGTGAAGCAAGAGGGGCTGTAGATAGTATTGTAAGTGAACAGCTTACTTACTTCTTAGAACAGAATCCAGCAGTTGCAAAAGTAATCTGTGAAAAATCTCTTTTAGCACAGAGAGCTCGTGAAGCAGCAAGAAAAGCAAGAGATCTCACAAGAAGAAAAACAGCTTTAGAAGGGTCTGCTCTTCCAGGAAAGTTAGCAGATTGTTCTGACAAAGATCCTAAAAACTGTGAAATCTACATCGTAGAGGGTGATGCCGCCGGCGGTTCTGCTAAAACTGCAAGAAGCCGTGCAACTCAGGCTATCTTACCTCTCCGTGGTAAAATTTTAAACGTAGAAAAAGCAAGATTAGATAAGATTTATGGTAATGCTGAGATTAAAGCTATGATCACAGCATTTGGTACAGGTATTCATGAAGATTTTGATATTTCAAAACTTCGTTACCACAAGATTATTATCATGACTGATGCGGACGTTGATGGTGCCCATATCAGTACATTGTTGCTTACATTCCTTTATCGTTTTATGCCAGAGCTTATCAAACAGGGATATGTATATCTGGCTCAGCCACCACTTTATAAGATTGTGAAAAATAAAAGAGTTTGGTATGCCTACAGCGATGAAGGATTAAATAAGATCCTTGTTGAAATCGGTCGTGACAGCAATAATAAAATCCAGCGCTATAAAGCTCTTGGAGAAATGGATGCTGAACAGCTTTGGGAAACAACAATGGATCCTGAAAGACGTATCTTAAAACGTGTAATGATGGATGAAGATGCTTCTTCAGAAATTGACCTTACATTCACAACATTGATGGGTGATAAAGTAGAACCAAGACGTGAATTTATTGAAGCAAATGCTAAATATGTTCAGAATCTGGATATTTAGGGAGGAATAACCAATGGATGATAAGATCTTTGATCAGATTCATGAGGTGGATCTGAAAAAAACAATGGAAAAATCTTATATTGATTATGCCATGAGTGTTATTGCATCTCGTGCGCTTCCAGATGTAAGAGATGGTTTAAAACCAGTACAGCGTCGAGTTCTCTATTCTATGATAGAGTTGAACAACGGTCCGGACAAACCACACAGAAAATGTGCCCGTATCGTCGGCGATACTATGGGTAAATACCATCCTCATGGTGACAGCTCTATCTATGGAGCATTAGTTAACATGGCTCAGGAGTGGTCCACAAGATATCCATTAGTAGACGGACATGGTAACTTCGGTTCTGTGGATGGTGACGGCGCTGCAGCTATGCGATATACAGAAGCTCGTCTCAGCAAAGTTTCTATGGAACTTTTGGCTGACATCAATAAGAATACCGTTGATTTTACACCTAACTTTGATGAGACAGAGAAAGAACCAACTGTTTTACCAGCAAGAATTCCTAACCTTCTTGTAAACGGTACAACAGGTATTGCAGTTGGTATGGCTACTAACATTCCACCTCACAATTTAAGAGAAGTTGTGGGTGCCGTTGTCAAGATTATTGACAACAAAGTAGAAGAAGACAGAGATACAGAGATTGAGGAAGTTATCAATATTGTAAAAGGTCCTGATTTTCCAACTGGTGGTATGATTCTTGGTACAACAGGTATTGAAGAAGCATATAGAACAGGTCGTGGTAAAGTCAGAGTTCGCGCTATTACAGATATCGAGCCAATGCAGAATGGCAAGAACCGTATCGTTGTGACAGAACTTCCATATATGGTAAATAAGGCTCGTCTTATTGAAAAAATTGCTGAACTTGTAAGAGATAAAAAAGTAGATGGTATTACAGATCTTAGAGATGAGTCTGACAGACAGGGTATGCGTGTATGTATCGAGTTAAGAAGAGACGTTAATCCAAATGTTATCTTAAATCAGTTATACAAACATACACAGCTTCAGGATACATTCGGTGTTATCATGCTTGCTTTGGTTAACAATGAACCAAAGATCTTAAGTCTTTTAGATATGCTGAAGTACTATCTTGATCATCAGAAAGATGTTGTAACTCGTCGTACAAAATACGAGTTAAACAAAGCGGAAGAAAGAGCTCATATTTTACAGGGCTTGCTTGTTGCTTTGGATAATATAGACGAAGTAATCTCCATCATCAGAAGCAGCCGTACTACACAGGAAGCAAAAAATCGTTTGATGGAACGTTTCTTATTAACAGATGTTCAGGCTCAGGCTATCGTTGATATGAGACTTCGTGCTCTGACTGGTTTAGAAAGAGAAAAATTAGAATCAGAGTACAAAGAATTAATGGCAAGAATTGAAGAATTAAAAGCAATCCTTGCTGATGAAAAATTACTGTTAGGTGTTATCCGCAAAGAAATATTAGAAACATCTGATAAATACAGTGATGAAAGAAGAACTTCTATTGGATTTGATGAGTACGATATTTCCATGGAAGACTTGATTCCAGAAACCAATACTGTTATCACAATGACAAAACTTGGTTATATCAAGAGAATGAGCGCAGATAACTTCCGTGCACAGCATCGTGGAGGTAAAGGAATCAAAGGTATGGAAACAATCGAAGATGATTATATCGAAGAATTGTTTATGACAACATCCCATCATTATCTGATGTTCTTTACAAACATGGGTAAAGTATACAGAATGAAAGCTTATGAGATTCCAGAGGCAAGTAGAACTGCCCGCGGAACAGCTATTATCAATCTGCTTCAGCTTACTCCAGGTGAAAAAATAACAGCTGTGATTCCACTTAAGGAATATGAAGAAGGCAAGTATCTGTTCATGGCAACAAAGAATGGTATTGCAAAGAAAACAGCTGTTACTGAATATGCAAATGTAAGAAAGACTGGTCTTGCAGCCATCACATTAAGAGAAGATGACGAGCTGATCGAAGTTAAGATTACGGACAATACAAATGATGTATTTATGGTAACAAAGTTTGGTCAGTGTATCCGCTTCCACGAAACAGATGTTAGAAGAACAGGTCGTACTTCTATGGGTGTTATAGGTATGAGTTTGGTTGACGGTGATGAAGTTATCGGTATGCAGCTTGACAGACAAGGTACAGACATCCTTGTTGTTGGAGAAAGAGGTCTTGGAAAACGTACTAAGATGTCTGAATTCAGTCCACAGAATCGTGGCGGTAAAGGCGTGAAATGTTACAAGATTACAGAAAAGACAGGAAATCTTGTTGGCATGAAAGCAGTACGTGAAGAAGATGAAATTATGATCATCACAATCGGCGGTATCATCATCCGAATGAGAGTAAGTGATATCTCTACATTAGGACGTGTAACATCCGGTGTTAAACTGATCGATATGAATGATGATATTACAGTGGCAAGTCTTACAAAAGTAAAAGAGGACAAGTCCTTACTTCCTCCAGAAGTTCAGGAAGAAGTATCTGTTGAAGAAACTGATCCTATTGAAGTAATTGCAGTAGAAGAAGACATGAAAGAAGAAATAACAGAATAAAATCTTCTTAACGAAAAGTAAAAAAGTGATAAAGGGTGTGCTTTTCGATAAAGTACACCCTTTTTGTACATCAAAGGAAAGTTATGATCAGAGAAATAGACGTTAAAGAAATTACAAATGCTATTAAAGAAATGTGTATAGAGGCGAACCATTATCTCACACCTGATATGGAAGAATCTTTAAACAAAGCAGCGGAAAAAGAAAAGTCTGCGCTGGGAAAGAAAATTTTAAATCAGCTTCAGGACAATCTTAAAATTGCAGATAAAGAAATGATTCCAATCTGTCAGGATACTGGAATGGCAGTTATATTTTTGGAAGTAGGACAGGATGTTCATTTTATAGGCGGTGTTTTAGAAGATGCTGTAAATGAAGGTGTTCGACAGGGATATGTGGACGGATATCTGAGAAAATCTGTAGTAAGTGATCCTTTGATACGTGAAAATACGAAAGACAATACCCCGGCGTGTATTTATACCGATATTGTTCCTGGAGATAAGGTAAAAATTATTTTAGCTCCAAAGGGATTTGGAAGTGAAAATATGAGCAGGGTTTTTATGTTAAAACCAGCAGATGGTATTGAAGGTGTAAAGAATGCTATTATGACTGCGGTAAGAGATGCAGGTCCTAATGCCTGTCCTCCAATGGTTGTGGGTGTTGGTATAGGTGGAACATTTGAAAAGTGTGCACTAATTTCAAAGAAAGCATTAACAAGAAATGTGGATAAGAGATCTGATATTCCATATATTCGTGAATTAGAAGAAGAAATGCTTGAAAAAATCAATAAATTAGGTATCGGTCCAGGAGGACTTGGAGGTTCTACCACAGCTTTGGCAGTAAATATCAATACCTATCCAACACATATAGCTGGTTTGCCTGTGGCGGTAAATATTTGCTGCCATGTTTGCAGACATGCAACAAAGGAGATTTAGATTATGGATAAATATATAAAGACTCCTATTACAGAAGAAGTTACCGCCAATCTCAAGGCGGGTGATTATGTTTATATCACAGGAACGATGTATGTTGCACGTGATGCGGCTCATAAAAGAATGATAGAGACACTTCAATCAGGAGGAGAACTTCCTATTGAAATAAAAGATTCCACAATCTATTACATGGGACCTTCTCCAGCCAGAGAAGGAAGACCAATCGGTTCTGCAGGGCCAACTACAGCCAGCCGAATGGATAAATACGCTCCAACTCTTTTGGACCTTGGTGAAAAAGCGATGGTGGCAAAAGGGAAAAGAAGTCAGGAAGTAATAGATGCAATTATACGCAATAAAGCAGTTTACTTTGCCTGTGTAGGTGGTGCTGGCGCACTTCTTTCGAAATGCATCAAACAATCAGAAGTTGTATGCTACGAAGATCTTGGTGCAGAGGCAATCAGAAAAATAGAAGTAGAAGATTTTCCAGCAATCGTTGTCATTGACAGTGAAGGAAATAATCTATATGACACTGCGGCAAAAGAATATTGTGAAATATAGCAAAGTGTTGGGAGGAAAATAAAGTGAAAAAGAAAAAAATAATAAAACTTGTCATCATACTTATTATCATTGTGGCAGCAGTATTGGTGGCTCTTTTCATAGTAAAAGGAAAGAATCCAACTGTAGAAATGGAAGAATCCTATCAGATCCAAATGCAGATGGTGGAAAAGAAAGATCTATCTGACACAATCTCCTTATCAGGAACAGTGACAGGTGAAACAAAGATGAATTATACATCAAATGCGATTTCTACATTTGTTACTGTTAATGTAGAAGTGGGCGATGAAGTGAAAAAAGGCGATATACTTGCAACTTTAGATAAGGAAGAAGTGCAAGAGCAGATCAAAGCGGTGGAAAAAAATATTTCATTCAATAACGCCATTTCTAAAAATCAGTCTGAAATGAACAAAGAAGCATTAGAAGATGCGAAGAAAGATCAGAAAAATCAGCTTGCTGAAGCTGATGAAGCAATAAAAGAGGCAAAAGCAGATTTAGAAGAGGCAAAAAAAGATCTTGCTTCTTTAGAAAATGATGAAACTGCTTTGGAAGAAGATATCGAAATTGCAAAAGAATCAGTAAAAGTTTTGGAAAGCGCTTATAAAGCAGCTTTAAAAGGCTATGATGTCATCAAAGAAGTAACAGATGATGCTATCAAGAATGCACAGAATACAATTGATATGGAAAAATATTCAGATTCTGGCAATGATACTTTATTAGAACAGCTGGATGAGTTAAAGAAACAGCTGGAAGAATGTGAGATCGTCTGTAAAGAAGATGGTATTGTAATCAGCGTGAATGCATATGAAGGTGGAACAAATACACCAGGTTCTCCAATTTTTACAGTGGAAAACAACAGTACAATGATTATGACTGCATCTGTAGAAGAGACAGATATCTTAAAATTAGAAGAAGGAATGAAAGCGATTGTTACTGCGAAAGCATTGGAAGATCAGGAAATTTCTGGTGAAGTAATCAAAGTAATGAAGGTTGCTAATGGTTCTTCAGGTTCTTCTGATATGGGAGATATGTATTCTGGATCTGAAATGTCAGGTTTTTCTGTTCAGATTAAATTAGGAGACAGTGAACTGATCAGCGGAATGAGTGCAAAAGCAAAGATCTTTTTAACAGATAAGAAAGATGTTCTCTGTGTTCCTTATGATATGGTACAGACAGATGAGATGGGAGAAGCTTTTGTTCTTTGCGGAGTAGACAATGGTGATGGAACATATACTGCTGTGAAGAAATCCATCACTACAGGAATGGAAGTTGATTATTATACAGAAGTAACAGGCGGAGATCTTCAGGAAGGCGACCTTATCATTCTGGATTATTCTATATATGAAGGAATGGTGTTTGAGGGAGTTGCTTCAATGGAAATCATGGATTCAATGGGAACCATGGATGAAGAATATGGCATTATGTATTAGTACGTCTTTTTAGGAGAGTTTAAAATGTCACAAGAACCTATTATCAGAATGGAAAATATCATAAAGCGTTTTTACATTGGCAAGCCAAATGAACTTCAGATTCTGAATGGTCTAAATATTACAGTAAACAAAGGCGAATTTGTTTCCATCGTCGGAGAGTCTGGATCTGGTAAAAGTACTCTTATGAATATTATAGGGGTATTGGATCGACAGACAGAGGGAAATTATTTCTTAGAAGGACAGGATGTAAATAGTATGAACGATGCTGTCAGAAGCATGATCCGAAATGAAAAGATCGGATTTGTTTTTCAGAATTTTAATCTGATTCCTCGAGCAAATGCTTTAAAGAATGTAACTTTGCCTCTTATGTATAAGGAAAAGAGACCAAAAAATGTAAAAGAATTGGGAATGGAAATGCTTAAGCTGGTTGGTATGGAAGACAGAATGAATCATCTTCCAAATGAATTGTCCGGCGGACAGAAGCAGAGAATTGCCATTGCCCGAGCTATGATTAATGATCCATCTATTATTTTAGCGGACGAACCAACAGGTGCGCTGGATTCTCAGACCGGTCATATGATCATGGATATTTTTCATAAATTACACAAAGAACAAGGAAAAACCATTGTGCTGGTAACTCATTCAAAAGAGTTGGCGGCAGAAACAGAGAGAATCATTACTCTTCATGATGGTTATATTATTTCCGATAAGAAGAAAGGAGAGTAGCAGATGCTGTTAGAGAATATTAGAGAAGCATTGCGGAATATCTCCAGTAATCGATTGCGTTCTCTTCTTACAATGCTGGGTATTATCATTGGTATCACAGCAGTTATAACCATCACTACAATTGGTGCATCTATCAAAAGTACGCTGAATGCCACTTTCAATTCTATCACTGGAAAAAGTCTGGAAGTATATGTAGAAGCTTATTATCCAGAATCAGATGAAGATTGGGAGAATTGGGAATATCCAGAAATGGATGACGAAGATTATATCAGTGAAGAAATGTTAGATGAACTTGTAGCAACTTATCCAGATGAAGTAATCGGTGCATCTATTAATAACTGGATAGGTGATGGACAGATTTATGAAACTTCAGATAAATACGCCAATGTTACATTGATGGGTTGTACAAAAACATACGTGGAGTCTAAAAAGATAGAAATTATCCGCGGAAGAAATCTTACACAAAAAGATAACTCCAGCGCAAAAAGAGTGTGTCTTGTGTCAGATACGATGGTTTCCTATTATTTTGGAGATCAGGATCCACTTGGGCAGCAGATTGAATTCGTAGGGGATCAGGCTTCTGCTGAATTCACCATTGTAGGTGTATATAAATATGATGAAACAATATTCGGTCATCAAAATACAAGTGTTCCTGTGAAAGACAGAACCACAGATATGTATATACCGGTATCCACTTCACAAAGACTGATATCAGACGATTTTTATTATGATATGAACACCAGCGGTTATCAGTATTTGTCTCTGATGTTAACTCCTGAGTGTGATAAGGAAGTGGCCAGATTTCATATCGAGAATTTCTTTAGCGAAAAATACGCATCCAATCCAGATTGGTATGTTTCTGTAATGGACTTTTCCGCAGATCTTGGAATGATCGATCAGGTAATTAACGTGATTACCGTTGCAATATCCTTTATTGCAGCAATATCATTAGTAGTAGGCGGTGTAGGTGTAATGAACATCATGCTGGTATCTATTACAGAGAGAACAAGAGAGATCGGTATAAGAAAAGCCCTGGGCGCAAAAAACAAAACCATCAAACAGCAATTCTTGATTGAATCGGTAGTTTTGTGTACGATCGGTGGTATTATAGGAATTGTGCTTGGAATCTTGCTTGGCTTCTTATTAGGAAAAGTAGCAATGCTGTTTTTAAATTCCTACTACGAAGAATTAAATGGAATTGTAATATTAAATGTACATCCATCATTGATTGCAATTATATTATCCGTGGCATTCTCCATGTTGATCGGCGTGTTCTTCGGATCATATCCAGCAAAGAAAGCTGCAAAAATGGAAGTCATAGATGCGTTACGTTATGAATAAAATATAATAATATGGTAAAAATAGGAGGAGTCATTTGTACCGACCCCCAAAAGTTAGACCAAAAAAATCTAACGATTGGGAGGTCGGTATTTTTATGTCCAAATACTCTTTCGAATTCAAAAAGAAAGTTGTAAATGCCTATATAAATGGCGAAGGTGGATATCCTTATCTTTCA
>JAZQSD010000067.1:0-47485 GCA_045629925.1 Eubacterium sp. | reverse complement strand
CGACAATAATACGCAAACTTATAATTCTCATAAGAATATCTTTTCAATTTAGATTTGGTATTAAATTGTACATATACAGCGTCTTTTGTAAAATAAACTTTTAATCCAGAAAATAATACAAGAATTATCGCAATCAATAAGTATCCTAAAATTATTATTAATAACACAAAAAAATCTTCTCTATCATTAGGACGTACACTAATCAAGAAAAAAAGCGAAAGTCCTAAACCAATCAAAAAGACCATCATAGCGGCATAAATATAAATTTTTCTTGGCATATATTCTATTTTTTCTAACATTTCTACTTTCTAATCCTCCCAAACATGTAAAACATCATCAAATCATTCTGGTACTCGACCAGTTATTCGAGTATTAGAATATACATATGAATCTTTATTAGGTTTTTCATTATTCTTTATAGTTGTATTATACCATACCACATAAAAAAGGAGCCATGCTTTTGCATGACGCCTTTTGTTTGCACATATTAGTTATACTTACGTTTTCTAGCAGCTTCAGATTTTTTCTTACGTCTTACGCTTGGTTTTTCGTAATGTTCTCTCTTACGAATTTCCTGCTGAATACCTGCTTTCGCACAGTTTCTTTTGAATCTGCGTAAAGCGCTATCTAAAGTCTCATTTTCTTTATTCTTTTCATAAAACATCCTACTATGACTTCTTATAACATTTATATGCCATACCCTAATCTATCTATGAATACAAAAAAAGTCCCCAACAAAACCTGTTGAGGACTTTTAATGTTTTTTTAGTTATATTTACGTTTTCTAGCTGCTTCAGATTTCTTTTTACGTTTTACGCTTGGTTTTTCGTAATGTTCTCTTTTACGAATTTCCTGCTGGATACCAGCTTTTGCACAATTTCTCTTGAATCTGCGTAAAGCGCTATCTAAAGTTTCGTTTTCTTTAACGATTACATTTGACATAGAATCACACCTAACCTCCCTCCAGTTGCGTATTGTGCATATCAACTGTTTGGGTAATTTTTTTGCACTGCAAGTTATTATAACATATAAAATGTGTTTGTCAACACAAAAAGTTGTAATTTGTTAAAAATTATACTTATTTGATCTGACCTTCTAAAGCATCTTTTGCTGCTGCAATTGCATCA
Organism: Eubacterium sp.; assembly: GCA_045629925.1. Classification (GTDB taxonomy): domain Bacteria; phylum Bacillota; class Clostridia; order Lachnospirales; family Lachnospiraceae; genus Brotonthovivens. Next base: position 46,358 of record JAZQSD010000067.1, on the reverse strand, counting down.
GGAATTCCTGCTGGATTTTTTCCGCCAGCCTGTGCCATATTTGGACGTCCGCCACCGCCACCGCCTACTTTTGCTGCGATTGCTTTGATCAGATTACCTGCATGAGCGCCCTGCGCCATTGCTGCATCAGTTGCCATTGCTACTAAATTTACTTTACCTTCGTTATCGGATGCAAGTAATACAACACCTTCGCCAAGTTTTTCTTTCAGCTGGTCTCCCAGATCACGAAGTCCGTTCATATCAACGCCTGACACTGCTGTTGCAAGAAGTTTTACACCTTTCACTTCTACTACCTGATCCATAACATCCCCAAGAGCTTCTTTTGCAGCCTTGCTCTTTAAGGATTCGTTTTCGCTTAAAGCAGCTTTTAATTCTGCCTGAAGATGTTCAATCTTTTCTACTAAAGATGCTGGATTTGTTTTCAGCACTTTTGCAGCCGCATTTAATGTTTCTTCTAACTTATCGTAATATTCAAATACACCTTTTGCTGTAAGGGCTTCAATACGACGTACACCTGCAGCTACACCTGTTTCAGATACGATCTTAAATGCACTGATTACGCCTGTGTTAGGAACGTGTGTACCACCACAAAGTTCTGTGGAGAAATCACCCATTTTTACAACACGAACTGTCTCACCGTATTTTTCACCAAAGAGTGCCATTGCGCCGGATTTTTTCGCTTCGTCTAAAGACATTTCAGCTGTTACAACTGCAATATTTTCAGCAATCTTCTGATTTACAATAGCTTCTACCTGAGCTAATTCTTCTGCTGTTAAAGCAGAGAAATGTGAGAAGTCAAAACGAAGTCTGTCAGCATTTACATCAGAACCAGCCTGTTCAACATGAGTACCAAGAACTTCACGAAGTGCTTTCTGTAACAAATGTGTTGCACTGTGGTTCTTTGCGATTGCCTGACGTCTGTCTGTATCGATGCTAAGTTCAACAACATCGCCAACTTTGATCATACCTTTTGTAACTTTACCAATATGACCAACTTTTCCACCAAGCATTTTTACAGTGTCTTCTACTTTGAATTCACCATCTGCTGTACGGATATAACCCATATCTGCATTCTGACCACCCATTGTTGGATAGAATGGAGATTCTTTTACAAAGATTGTACCGATTTCACCATCTGTGAGGGCTTCTACTAACTCTGTTTCTGTTGTAAGTACTGTTACTTCAGAGCTATATACAGTATTTTCATATCCAACAAACTCTGTTGTAACGGATGGGTCGATAGATTCGTATACTGTTACATCTGCACCCATGTAGTTTGTTACTTTACGAGCAGAACGAGCTTTTGTACGCTGTTCTTCCATGGCAGCTTTAAAGCCATCCATATCGATGGAAAATCCTTTTTCTTCCAGGATTTCATTTGTAAGATCGATAGGGAATCCGTAAGTATCATATAATTTGAAAGCGTCTGCGCCAGAGAGAACTTTTTCTCCTTTTGTTTCCATATCAGCCTGAAGATCAGCTAAAATGGACAGACCCTGGTCAATTGTCTTATTGAATTTTTCTTCTTCCTGTGTAAGTACTTTGAAGATGAAATCTTTCTTTTCTTCTAATTCTGGATAACCATCTTTAGATTCTGCGATTACTGTAGCGGAAAGTTCTGCTAAAAATACACCATCAATACCAAGCATTCTTCCGTGACGAGCTGCACGACGAATTAAACGGCGAAGTACATATCCACGGCCTTCATTTGTTGGCATGATACCATCAGATACCATGAATGTTGAAGAACGGATATGGTCTGTAATCAGACGGATAGAGATATCGTCTGTTGCATCTGCCTTGTATGTTTTACCAGCAAGTTCACATACTTTATCGCGGATTGCTTTCATTGTATCTACATCAAATACGGAATCTACATCCTGCATAACTACTGCTAGACGTTCCAGACCCATACCTGTATCAATGTTTTTATTTGCAAGTTCTACGTAATTGCCTTTGCCATCACCGTCAAACTGTGTAAATACGTTGTTCCACACTTCCATGAAACGATCACAATCACAGCCAACTTTACATCCTGGATCACCACAACCGTATTTTTCACCGCGGTCATAGTAGATTTCAGAACATGGACCACATGGGCCTGCACCATGTTCCCAGAAGTTATCACATTCGCCATTTTCATCACGATAGAAACGTGTGATTTTTTCTGCAGGAATTCCGATTTCTTTATTCCAGATTTCAAAAGCTTCTTCGTCTTCACCGTAGATAGATGGATAGAGACGATCTTCTTCTAATCCAAGTACTTCTGTTAAAAATTCCCAGGACCATGCAATCGCTTCTCTCTTAAAGTAATCACCAAAAGAAAAGTTACCGAGCATTTCAAAGAATGTAAGATGACGAGCTGTCTTACCTACGTTCTCGATATCACCTGTACGAATACATTTCTGACATGTAGTCATACGATTCTTAGGTGGGATTTCCTGTCCTGTAAAATATGGTTTTAATGGTGCCATACCAGCATTGATCAATAACAAACTTTTGTCATTGTGTGGTATTAATGAATAACTTGGTTTTGCCAGATGATCTTTGCTTTCGAAAAATTCAAGATACATTCTGCGCAGATCATTTACTCCAAATGCTTTTTTCACAATCATTCCTCCAAAAAGTAATTCTATTAAATAATGCTTTTAATACTTTAAAACTTTGTTAAAAAACCATCAAATATTATAGCACAGATTTTAGGATGTGTACCCCTAAAATCCATATTTTTGCTATAAATCGTAAGTATCTTCCAACAAATTATCGCCATCAGCTGCTGTTGTTGCCAGTCTGTCACATCTCTCATTTTCCGGATGTCCGTCGTGACCTTTCACCCAATGAAAAGTAACCTGATGAGGTTCTTTTGCTTTCAAAAGTCTCTGCCACAGTTCTACATTTTTCACCGGCTTCTTGTCAGCTTTTTTCCAGCCTCTTTTTAACCAGCCATCTATCCAGTTCTGGTTAAACGCATCTGTCAGATACTTAGAGTCAGAATACAGATCCACCTTACATGGACGGTTTAAAGCTTCCAATCCAACGATAGCAGCCATTAGCTCCATTCTGTTATTTGTTGTTTTCTTATAACCAGCACTTAACTCTCTCTCATGAAGCACACCTTTCGTGTCACGATACTGTAGTACGGTGCCATAACCGCCTGGGCCATCAGGATTTCCTCTGGCCGCGCCATCTGTATAAATGGTAACCTGCATACCAACCCTCCCGGATTAATTCATTCCACGAATAACTTTTGTAGCTTCTCTATATACATCCTTAGGATCAAAACCAATGTCAAACTTCTGGTTTTCGTACAGAATCTTTCCGTTAACCATTGTCATTGTTACATTCTGCTTGCTTCCGCTATAAACAATATTTTTCACAATGTTGTTTTCTGGCTGCATGTTTGGCTGCATCAGGTCAAGCATGATAATATCTGCTTTCTTTCCAACCGCAAGTCTGTCACAGTCTTCCAGTCCCATTGCTTTTGCACCACCCGTAGTAGCCATGTAAAGAATCTTGTCAGCAGATACACATTCTGCATCCATCTCGCGAACTTTAGCAAGTGCTGATACCAGATACATTTCACGGAACATATCAAGCGCATTGTTACTTGCAGGTCCATCTGTTCCAATAGCAATGTTCATGCCGTTGTCAACAAATTTCTTAATTGGTGCAATACCACTTGCAAGCTTTAAGTTCGAAGCAGGACAAGTAACTGCTGTCATATTGTGTTTCTTGAAGATTTCTATATCTTTATCATCCAAATACACACAGTGGTATCCACCGCCGCCGTATTCATACATACCAAGCTGCTCTGTGTACTGTGTTGGAGACATTCCATATCTATCAAAACATTCTTTTACTTCTAATGCTGTTTCAGAATTATGCATAAACACAGGAGATTTGTACTTCTGAGCAAGTCCTGCGATACCTTTCATCAATTCTGGAGATGTTGTATATTCTGCATGGAAACCGATCAGCATACTTGTCAGATCACTCATCTCATTCACAATATTGTAATTTTCTTCCACAATCTCGATGGAACCGCCGAAGTTGTTCAATCCAGACACCTGCACTGTACGGAATCCACAATCAATGGATGCTTTTGCATTCTTAGGTGGATAAAAATACATATCAAAATTTGATGTAATACCACTTGTAAGGTATTCCATGATACCCAATACATTCAGATAGTAAACATCATCTTCTGTCAACTGACCTTCTTTTGGGAATACGCGGTTAAACAGCCATTCCTGTAATGGCAGATCGTCTGCAAAAGATCTTAAAAATGTCATCGCTGTGTGTGTATGTGCATTTTTAAAACCTGGCATGAGCAGATTGTTTTCCACATCAATCTCACGATCCCAGCAAAGAGTTTCTACTGAAGGCGCAACTCCATCACCGATATAGTAAATACTATCACCTTTTACCCAAAGTTCACCCTGAATGATTTCAAAATTTTCTTCTTTATCTAACACTAAAATTCTAGCGTTATAAAAACGAATATTCATCTTTTTCCCTCGTCTTTCTCTATACCGAACATTCAAATTATCTCAATCGATATTTTTACTGTAAAGCTTTATGAATTGCCTTTACAGATTCTGTTACAAGCGCTCTAAATCTTGGAGCTGCCATATCAGCTGCAATCTGAATCTCTTCATGTGTAAGAGGATTTGGAGAAATTCCTGCAGCAAGGTTAGAAATACAGGAAATTCCGCAAACTTTCATGCCCATATGGTTTGCAACCATCGCTTCGCATGCTGTACTCATACCAACTGCATCAGCTCCAAGCATTTTGTACATCTTGATTTCCTGTGGTGTTTCGTAGTTAGGACCTGTTGTCTGAATGTAAACACCTTCTTTTAAAGGCACTTCGCATTTTGCTGCAGTAGCTTTGATGATGTCACGAAGTTCTGTGGCATATACATCACTCATGTCAGGGAAGCGAACACCCAGTTCATCAATATTCTGTCCAATCAATGGAGATGGAACAAGACAAGAAATGTGTCCACTGATCAGCATAAGATCGCCAACTTCCATACCATCCATCATACCGCCAGACGCATTTGTAAGGAATAATACTTTTGCGCCTAATAATCCCATCAATCTGATTGGAAGGACAACATCTGTAATGTCATAACCTTCATAGTAATGAACACGTCCCTGCATGCACACAACAGGTACTTCATCGATATAACCAAACACAAATCTTCCTTTATGTCCAAGTGCTGTAGAAACTGGGAAGCCTTCAATATCTTTGTAATCAAGAGTCGCTACCTGATCAATTCTATCAGCGTAATCTCCCAGTCCAGAACCTAATACGATGGCGATTTCTGGCTGAAAATCAACTTTTTCTTTTACACTTTCATAACAACGAACTAATTTCTCATATACTGGATTCATTCTTTTTCCTCCTGTTTATTTGCATATGCGCACAATGCTCCACATTAAATTTCACTAATAGCATATTATACCCAATTTACCTTGATTTGTAAACAAAAAGGGGCTGCTTTCGCAACCCACAATTCAAACAATAATGCATACAAATCCGCCATTTCCGTCATTCACAATCTTTTGCATTGTATCCTGAAGTTTCATCTGGCTATGATCATCCATTGTCATCACTTTTCGATGGATTCCATCTTCCACTAGTTCACCGATTGATTTACCAAAGATATTGGTTTCCCAGACTCCAACTTCGCTGTTTTGATTTTCTTTTATGTATGTAACCAAATCTTTGGCTTGTTCTTCGCTTCCAATAATTGGAGCAATCTCCGTTTCTACATTTGCTCTGATCATATGGATAGATGGAGAAGAAGCTTTTAGTTTGACACCAAATTTGTTGCCATGATGAATCAGTTCTGGATCTTCAATCTGTATATCTGCCATCGACGGAACTACTACCCCATAACCCTTTTGTTTTACACTGGCAATAGCTTCTGATACTTTTTCATATTCTTTCTTAACTTCAGACAACTGCCGTATCATACTAATCAGCTGATATTCCCCTGTTATTTCAACACCAGTTAAATCACTTATGTTTTTATAATATAATGATTCATCAATATCCATTCGTATACGCACAATGCCTTTCGCGTAATCCAATGATTCTATCTGAATCTGCTTGATTTCTTTTTCTTCCCAGACATACTCTCCCTTTACGGCATCTTTGATACAACCTGTTTTGTCGATAATTGCAAGTGCATTTTTTATAACAGCATTTTTTACAGGGTGTTCTTTCTGTAACATCTCCACCCATCTTGGAACAAAAAAATCTATTCTCTCAACAGGAAATTCCCACAAAACGTGCTGTAAAATGCCATGAATGTCTTCTTTTTTCAACTGTTCACAACTAACAGGCAAAACCTGTACCTGATATTTATCGGACAATTTTTGTGCCAATTCTGCTGTTTCGTCACTATATGGGCGCATAGTATTTAAAAGAACCACAAACGGTTTTCCAATCCGTTTCAGTTCTGTTATTGTTTTCTCTTCTGCCGGCACATAGTGGGCCCTCGGAATATCTGTAAAGCTTCCATCACAAGTAACTACAATTCCTATGGTTGCGTGTTCGTTGATAACTTTTTCGGTACCCATAGACGCAGCCTGGGAAAATGGGATTTCCCGCTCTAACCAGGGTGTTTTTACCATTCTTACATTGCCTTCGTCCATATGACCATTTACGCCTTCAATTAAATAGCCAACACAGTCCACCAACCGAATTTTTACAGAAACATCATCTGCCAGTGATATCTCTGCCGCCGTTTTGGGTACAAATTTAGGTTCTGTAGTCATAATCGTTTTGCCCTGTGCCGATTGTGGCAGCTCATCAATCGTTCTTTCTCTCTCTGCTAGATCTTTCATCTCTGGAAGAACCATCAAGTCCATAAAACGTTTGATAAAAGTAGATTTCCCTGTCCTGACAGGCCCCACAACCCCAAGATAAATCTCCCCATTAGTCCTACTTTTAATATCTCTGTATAGGTCGTATGTATTTACATTAATTTTGTCCATAAAAAATCCTCCCAACAATACTGTTAAAGTATATGCGGGAGGATTTTGCATATTCTCATTATTAAAAAAAGAATACCGTTTAATCCTGTTCAAGAAAATCCATAAACATATTTGCTGCAGAGTTTCTTGAATCAGATTTAAGCAATGCACAATACTGCTGCGGTTTCTTCTGTGGCAGCTTTAATATTGCCAAAGAATCGTCTTTAATCTCATTAACGAAAGCTGGAACAATAGCTACACCGTGTCCTGTTCTCGCCATCAAAAGCTGTGTGCTTAGACTGTTAGTTTCAACAATCTGTTCAGGAACAAAACCGAAATCACGTTCTAATAAACCGTATAACATTTTCATGGAATGAGGACCGGAATCTTCACAGTTAGTAACAAGATATTCTGTGCGCAGAATATCTTCCACTTTACTTTTTGGGTATAATTCCTCTTTCTTCACTTTGTTCATTACAAGAACGTTTTCGCTAGTAAAAAGGTTAACACAGCGGATCTGATTCTCCTTAAAACTTTCTTTGCACATGTCAAGCGCAATGATCACGTCTAAATCGTTACTTTTAAACTGTTCTGTCAGTGTACTGTAAGGGAACTGGAAAATATCAATCTTAATCTCCGGATATGTCTCCAAAAATCTTGCAAAGAATTCTTCAACGATACTATACTCGTAGATACCAATGCCAACTTTGATATGTCCTTCATATGTATTTCCAGCAGTTTTAGTACGCTCTAATAACTTGTCATACTCTTTCAGCATTTTCTCCATGCCTTCTGCATAGATTTTGCCCGCTTCCGTCAACGTTACTTTTCGGGAGCTTCTATCAAAAAGTTTAACCCCGACCTGTTCTTCTAAAGAAGCAATATAACGGCTGATGGCAGTCTGCGTAATGTGATGTTTATTGGCTGCCTGAGTAAAATTAAGGCAATGTGCCAATGTAATAAAGTATCGAATACTTTTAAAATTCATAAAAAACTCCGTTCTCTCTAATCAACTTTTTTCAAACGCGCATAAGTTTCCATATACTTATAGATTTTGTCCGTAAGTTCTTTTGTAATGGAACCTGGCTTCATTCTCCACTGCCAGTTACCTACAGATGTAGAAGGCACATTCATTCTTGCAGATCCATCCATATCCAAAAGATCTTGCATGGTAACTATAGACATGTCACACACACTGGACCAACAAGCCTTCATCATACCCCAATTGTAGCCTTCTTCTTTATTCAATCCCAAATAATCTACAGCATACTGTACCGTTGACTCAGGGGAATGTTCTGCCCACCCAAGAATTGTGTCATTATCATGCGTGCCCGTATAAACAATAGTATTCTTTGTATGATTGTGTGGTAAGTACGAAGAATCATTTTTTGAATCAAAGGCAAACTGAAGCACTTTCATTCCTGGATATCCAGCCTCTTCTACTAAGGCAAATACATCTGGTGTCAAAGTTCCTAAGTCCTCAACAACGATTTCAATATCTCCCAATTCTTTCTTTATTGTGTTGAACAGATCCATTCCTGGACCCTTTTTCCACTTGCCATTTTTAGCAGTGTCGTCTTTGCCTGGAATGGCATAAAATCCTGCAAATCCACGGAAATGATCAATGCGTACTACATCAAATAATTCTGACAAATGTTTGATTCGTTTCAGCCACCAGGAATATCCGTCTTTCTTCATCACGTTCCAGCGATATAAAGGATTACCCCACAACTGTCCATCTTCTGAAAAAGCATCAGGCGGACAACCAGCAACCTCAACAAATTCCAAATCTTTATTCATGTAAAACTGTTTTGGATTTGCCCATATATCAGCGCCATCACCGGAAACATATATTGGTACATCACCAATCAGCTTGATGCCCTTTGCATTGGCATAGTCTTTAAGTGCATTCCAATGGCAGAAAAACCAAAACTGGACTGCTTTGTAATAACCAACCTCATAAGAAAGTTCCTTGCGAGCTTTTTCCAATCCGCGTTTTCTTCGGAACTTAAGATCATCAGGCCATTCTTTCCAGGATTTTCCGCCCTGATCGTCTTTGATCGCCATAAACAGGGCATAATCATCCAGCCAGTGGGCATGTTTTTCACAAAACTCATTATAAATAGCAGGAATCCGATCTACGAAGCGTTCATAGGCAATGTGAAGTACTTTATGACGAGAATTGTATAATGTCCCATAGTCTACCCTTGTCTCATCTTCACCCCAAGGACATTCTTCAATCTCTTCTTTTGTAAGCAAACCATCATAGCACAGATACTTCAAGTCCACAAAATACGGATTGCCCGCAAATGTGGAAAACGACTGATATGGAGAATCTCCATATCCTGTCGGACAGATTGGAAGCATCTGCCAATATTTCTGACCGGACTGATCTAAAAAGTCCACAAATTTTCTAGCTTCCTCTCCTAAAGTTCCGATTCCATACGGAGACGACAAAGAGGAAATATGCATTAATACCCCACTGCTTCTCATGTTAACTCTTACCTTAATCTAGTATTTATTATCCCGTTCATTTTAAATTGCTTTTGGGATTTTATTTCCTTTATTCTAAACCAAAAAGTTTTTCGCCAACAATGCGAATACCATCTTCAATGCATGCATTGCAGCTCTTAAGCATCTTACCAGTATCTACACCTTTGATAACACGACACTCTAAGGAACCAACTCGTTTTTCAAACTCTTCTGCCATCTCTTTTACAAGTTTCATGGTTGCTGGTTTTGTTAAAGCCTTTGCTGTGTCACCGCTACTGTTTTTCAATCCTGCAGCCATGAACATACCTGTTGCTGCTCCACAAGTTCCCATCATACCCATGCCAAGGCCAAATCCTTCAGATACTTTAAAAAGGATTTCTTCATCCACTTCCAGCAGATCACTATATGCACAAATTACGCACTGACAACAGTTCATGCCCTTTGCGTGATTTTCTTCAATTTTTTTTACTCTTTCTTCCATAACTACTCCTACAAGGCCAAATATCTCTTCACAATCTTCAAACAGCCTTTTTCTTATTTTTAATAACTTATATTTTAACACACTTCTTTTCTTTTTGTTGTATTTTCTCTTGAAATCTTGAAAATCTATGATACAATAAATTAGCAAGGTTACCTAAACGATACTAATAACTTTTCTCGTCAAACAATTAGTTTTTATACTTTGCATATATATTATCAAACAAAGGAGGGCCTTATGGACTACGTTAATCCTTATCATTTTGTAACGAATTGTATTTCCGGAAAATGGAAAATGACAATCCTGCACCATATTCATCATTATGGTAAGATTCGTTTCAATGAAACCAAAAAGACTCTCGGAGTAAGTGAAAAGGTACTTAGCCAGCAGTTAAAAGAGCTGACTAATGATGGTTTAGTACAGAGAATCCAGTACAATACCATCCCATTGAAAGTTGAGTATATTCTCACTCCACTGGGAGAAGATTTAGTTCCTGCATTAGATATTCTCTATGTATGGAGCGTGCGTCGCCTAGATAGTTTAAAACTTCCTATCGATCCTGACGCCTTCAAAGTGCATACAGAGGCTAAATACGAAGATGCACTGAAAGATATTTTGGATACATATCGCCACAAACTTCATCCGGAAGAAAATTAAAAAATCAAAGCTCCTGACATTTCGTCAGGAGCTTTATTTTTTAAGTGTTTAAATTTTTTATCAATTATGCATCTTTACCAGCAGTTACTGCAGAAGCAAGAACTAAAGATAAGTATTTTTCTCTAGCAGAAGAACTTCTGGATGTGAAGATGATTGGTACTTTAGCACCAACAACAAATCCTGCCATATTACCTTTCGCAATTACTGTAATAGATTTTCCTAAAACATTTCCAACCTGAATATTTGGAACTAAAATAACGTCTGCATCGCCAGCTACAGGACTGTCAAAACCTTTGATGTCTGCAGCTTCTTTATCTAATGCAATATCAAGAGAAATTGGGCCTTCTACGATACAGTCTTTGATCTCTCCGCGAAGATTCATCTGTTTAAGTTCATTCGCTTCCACTGTTTCTGGCATCTTTGGATTTACTTTTTCAACTGCCGCTACGCAAGCAATCTTTGGACATTCATAACCAAGCGCTTTTAAAGTTTCAACTGTATTTTCGATAATATCTTTTTTCTGTTCTAATGTTGGGTATGTCATCATACCGCCATCTGTTGTAACGAGAAGTTTGTGGTAATGTGGCAATTCATCAAATACAAAATGAGACATTACACGACCTGTACCTAAACCTGTTTCTTTATTAACAACTGGTTTTAATACCTGGGATGTGTCCATTTTACCTTTCATGATAAAATCGCCTTTTCCTTCATGAATCAGCTCAACAGCTTTCTTTGCTGCATCGTCTGCATCTGGAACATCATAAATACATGCAGGATCAACAACTAATCCAAATTTTGCTAAATATTCGTCAATTTTAGCTTTATCACCAACTAAAACAGGAGTAACAATACCATCTTCCATTGCTTCTTTGATAGCTTCAATTGTATGCTCATCACCAGCAGCAGCTACTACTACGCGCTTCGGAGCTGGAAAACTTTTTACTTTTTCAACAAGTACATCAAAATTTTTTAATACCATTTGTATTCTCTCCTTTTATTTTCAAAACTTATTAAATCTGTTTTAACAAAACTAGATTGAGTATATCACATTTTAGTTTGTTACTCAAGAAATTTTTGCACAATATATCTTGCATCTTGCACGATTCTGCAAGATGTAAAAAATCTCCTCTATCCATATGACTTCTTCACATAAATAAAAGAGATTTTCTAACGTTTATAATTCTGCATTCAATCTATTCTTTACAGTTTCCAGATTTTTCAAGATGTAGTCTCTTGCCCACAAGTGATGTTCTTCTAATGCATCACATAGTTTTGCAAAATCATTTTCTAAAACTGCTTCATGAATCTTTTCGAAATATGTAATTCCAGTATGATAATGTTCTCCACTTCCACCCATTTCTCTTGGCATAGCAAAAAGAGCATGAAGGATCTGGTCAATTCCGTTTAAAGATGCCATCGAATGGATCAACATCTTGTTATCTGTGTTCTTAAAGAACACATCTTTAATACTTTTTATACAACTGCAGCTTTCAATTACACCATTGGAATGGCGATAAGCCTCTACATAGCTATAAATCTGATCTGCCATCTCCTGGATATTGCCACGTTTCATAGCATATCTAGCCGCTGTCATTTCATATGCAAAAGAAACTTCCTGATACATACGAATATCATTTGGGGTAATATCGATTACACGTGCACCTACATTATTTTCAAATTCAATCAAGCCCTCATTGAGAAGTCTGTTCAAAGCCTCTCTCACTGGTGTAGAACTTACACCGTATTCTTCCTGCAATTTACTTACGTTTAATTTGCTTCCAAATGGAAGTTCCAAACCAACGATTCTCTCTTTTAATTTTTCATAAACCTGGTCTACTAAAGACATTCTCTTTATAACAGCCATTTAATTTCTCCTGTGTCATTTTTAGTAGTTTAAAAACATACATATATCTATGTTATTATACACTCTTTTTTGTCTGTCAACATTTCACATTTCGCATTAGGCATTAAACATTTTGCATAATAACAAATCCTTGTATATTATGACACAACATTATCAATAAGTAAACAAAAAAGATGTCTGTTGTCCTACTGGACCACAGACATCTTCATTAATACTATTCAACTTCGAAATATTCAGAGTCGTCTAACTGACGAGCACCTTCTTTTTCGTAAACGCCCATTACTTTACATTTTGGACAATATCCGAACTCTTCACCAAATTCCTGCATAAGATCAAGAGCATATTCGAACTTAAATCCGCATTTTGGGCAATGATAATACATATATAAAGCTCCCCAAGTCATGGTTCACCCTCCGATTATTTCATGCCAAGGATTTCACGAGCTTCGTCTGGAGTAGCAACTTCGTTACCATATTCACGGATAACACGTGCTGCTCTTTCAACGAACTGAGCGTTGCTTTCAGCAAGAACGCCTTTAGCGTACATAACGTTATCTTCCATACCTACACGGATATGTCCACCAAGTGCTACTGCACCGTAAAGCATTTCTAATGCAGAGTGGCCAACACCGAAGCAAGACCATGTAGAACCTGGGCAAAGAGCTTCCATAGTTTCTTTCATGAATACTAAGTTCTTCATAGAACCTGGAATACCGTTAGCACATCCCATACAGAACTGGAAGTGTAATGGAGCTTTTAAAACACCTTTTTTAAGGTAGTAAGCAGCATTTCCAATCATACCTGGATCAAATACTTCGATTTCTGGTTTTGTGCCAGTTTCCTGGAATAAATAACCACAATCTGTTAAGAATTTTGGTGTATTTAAGAATAAACCACTGTGTAACCAGTTCATAGAACCACAGTCATAAGAAGCCATTTCTGGTTTTAATTCTTTGATGTGCTGTACACGAAGGTCATCATCAGCGTGGATATCACCAGATGTTGTTAAGTTAAGGATGATATCACAATCTGGGTATCTTTCATGGATTAAATCAACTGTTTCTTTGAATCTAACAGGATCCATAACACCTTTACCTTCGTCATCTCTCATATGAAGGTGAGCGATAGCTGCGCCAGCTTTCCAGCAAGCATATACGTCATCAGCGATTTCTGATGGTGTCATTGGTACGTTAGGGTTGTTTTCTTTTTTTGGCCATGCGCCTGTTACAGCAGCTGTGATAATAGTTTTCTTTGCCATTTTAATTTTTCCTCATTTCTTAATCTTTGAACAAGCCCATCGCATTTATGCAACGGGCTTATTCTTAAATTTTTTAAGTTCTAATTATACAATTTAACTCAGATTATTTGTTACGGTTGAAAAGTCTCTGGATGTAATCAAGACCGGAAAGACCGTAATCTGCTTCTTCGCCATAACCTGTTCCGCAGTATTTGTATTTTCTTTCTGGAACTGTTTTGTCGATATCTTCTTCGTTAACGTAAGCTACTGGATGAGCCATAGAACCGTCGCCCATGTACCATCTGATTGGGTAGCAGTGGAATTCAAACCATCTACCTGGAATGATCTGATCAAGGTCACCACCAAGGTTTTCTACACCAACGATACCGTGGCCGAGCATTTCTTTATGACATGGTTCCCATGTTCCCCAGCATCCGATTGCTTCTAAGTTACCAAAGTTTTCATCATATTTTTCCTGACCGAAAATTCTGATGTATTCTTCTTTATCGAATTCAGCATATGCTTCTTCGCCGAAAAGTTCTTTGTATTCTTCTACAAGTGTTCTGCCAGTAGCGCCAAGAAGGTTCATTCTTGTCATACCGTTTGTACCCATAGCTGTGTGAAGTGGATGGTCAAGTGCCTGTCCGTCCATAGCAACACATTTAACGCCCTGTTTTACAAACCATTTACCAGCTTTGTTACCTGTACCAGCTGCATAGTGGTAGTAAGCTTTAGAATCATCGAAGTAACGATGCATACCAGAGTTGATGCAAAGGATTTTGCCTTCAAGATCACCATCTTTTAAGCCGTATTCTTTCATACAAGCATCAAGATGTTCATCTGTGATAAGTCCCCATGGTTCGATATCGATTTTGAATACGATAGCCTGTCCTGCATAAGCATCTGCTGGCATTTCATGTGTGTAACGAGCACGTCTGCCATCGAATTCATATTCCATAACGTGACGTGGAGCATCACAGTGTGTACCTGTATGCATTGTACATGTAATTCTCTGTGTAAGAACGCCACCTTTTGCCATTGAATGAGCACCTACGATGTCTGGTTTGTCAAAGTATGGCCAACGTGGAATTTCTGCACTAAATGGATGCGCTAAATCTACAACTACTCTTCCCATTTTAATTTACCTCCGTAAAATAAATATTTAAATTATTATTATTTGATGCAAGACATGCCTTAATCGGCATGTCTGCATATTATCAGTTAATCTTTCTACTATCTAGTATAGTCTTACCTAGTAGCGTGAAAATTATTTGCCGTATACCATCTTGATCAGGTATTCGTTTAATCCAGCGTTAATTTCAGCGATTTCTTCTTCAGTGTACTGCATGAAACCTGTCTTAACGCCATCAATTGTTTCTGCACGGAAACCAAGTTCACCAGCATCAATCATATCTTTAACGATTGGAGATGGTTCATGGTTGTCAGCAAGATGTTTTAATACATAGCTGTGGATGTTCCATGTAAGCTGTGTACCAACCATATCAGAGTTTACTAATGGTGGTAAGTATGGAAGTCTTAAACCAAAGCTGTATTTACATGCATCATCTACTGTCTTAGCGTCAGCGATACCCTGATCTACGATAGAGATAGCTTCACGCCATAAAGCATGCTGCATTCTGTTTGCGATGAAACCTGGAACGTCTTTCTTACAAAGAACTGGTTTTTTGCCAGCTTCTGTTAATGTTTCCATTACGATGTCAATTACTTCATCAGATGTATCTGGTGTTTTAACAACTTCTACTAATGGAATTAAGTGAGCTGGATTCCAGAAGTGAGCACCTGCTACTCTTTCTTTATGTTTACATTTAGAAGCGATTTCTGTTGGGCTCATTACAGATGTGTTTGTTAAGAAGATTGCTTTTTCAGAAACAACTTCTTCAAGACCTGCAAATAAGTCCTGTTTGATTTCCATTACTTCTGGTACACATTCGATAAAGAGTTCTGCGTTTTTAACGCATTCTTCATTTTTATCAAAAGCGATGTTGATTTTGGATACGATTTCATCAATGTAAGATGGTTCGAAAACTCCTTTATCAACTAACTGCTGAAGGTTTTCACGTACTTTGTCACGGATGTCTGGTCCACGGTTAGAAGAACGAAGAATTGTTACTTCTGCACCATCGATACTTGCTAAAACCTGAGCAATAGCACTACCCATCATACCGCCACCGCAAACTACGAATTTTGTTAACTTAGCCATTTTTAATTTCTCCTTAAACTATACTAATTAGCAAACTAAGTAACCACCGGAGCAGTCACAAGCAGAACCTGTAATGAAGTTAGAAGCGTCAGAGGATAAGAATAAGCAGTATCCTACGAAATCTTCTGGTTCAGCAAGACGGCCAATTGGTTCACGTTTTAAGAAGTTTTTGTATACTTCAGAGTTAACATCAAACATCCATTCTGTTAATTCGCTACGGAATACTGTTGGAAGGATAGAGTTGATGTTGATACCATATTTTGCAGATAAATCACATGCCATAGAAGCTACCATAAGGTCTGCACCACCTTTAGATGTACAGTAACCTGTGTAACCAGCCATACCACGTTTAGATCTCTGGGATGTAACAACTACGATTTTACCGCCTTTACCCTGTTCAACCATCTGGTGAGCAACGTATTTAAGAACGATATATACAGATTTACAGTCAGCATCCATGATGTACTGCCAATCTTCTACAGACTGATCAAGGATGTTAGCTGGTTTGTTGTAACCATGGCAAACAGCAAGGATGTTGATTTCGCCATATTTTTCTACTGTAGCAGCTACGATACCCTGTACGTCTTCAACTTTTGCAGGATCGCCTGTTACGAATGCACAATCAATACCTTCTGCTGTAAATTCATCGATTAATTCCTGTAATTTACCAGCGTTACGACCTGTAAGCATAACTTTTGCTCCAGCGTAACCATATGCTTTTGCTAATACTTTACCTAAAGCGCCTGTAGCACCTGTTACTAATGCAACTTTACCTTCTACAGAGAACATGTTCTGTACGAATTCTTTTCTACAATTAACCATTATGATTGGTCCTCCTAAATTTTAAACTTATACCGCGCAGTTCTAGGCACGGATTCCATAAATATTAAAACAAGTAAAAACTCGAATTATACTCCTGGGTATGTGATGATTACGAGTACTCTTGCAGCGTAATCTGTTTCATTTTCGAAGTAACGTTCTTCGTTTGGTCCCATAGAGAATGTATCACCAACGTTAAGTTTCCATTCGTTACCTTCTCTATCTCTTACTGTCATCTGACCCTGTAAGATGTAGTATACTTTTTCGCATGCATTGTCAGCATATCCCCAGCCTGCGCCACCGTGTGGTTCAAAATGAGACATACCAACCCAGAATTTCTGAGCGCCTGTTTCTTCTTTACCGTGGAATCTTCTCAGAACCACGCCATGATGTCCTGGTGCTTCATAAACTGTTGCGTTTTCAAATGTGTTTTTTACCATAATACTATCTCCTTTCGATTTTCGAACAACCTAGATTTTCCAAAGTTTTTGGCATAATCCGTTAGTCTTAGTATAGTGTTTTTTTGTTTTTTATGCAATACATACAAAATTGTTATCTAGGAACCAATTGGTAACCCGTAAAGGTAATTACCATTTTGCACATATTTTGTTTTTTTATTCTTTTTACTTGTTTATTTTTTACACTCCAACGTTTTATTTTTGTTACTTTTGTACAAAACTTAGCTTGTACAAAAGCCCCCGAAGACAATTCTGTTCATCACACATTCTTCGGGGGCAATATTGTACTAATAAAAATACACTATTATATTATTATTTTATTTTTTTCTGGTCATTTATAATTATTTTTATTTCGCAACAAAAAATTAACTAAAATATACCAATTCATCCTGTGGCGCTTCTGCTGGATTAACTTCTATCGCATATAATACAGGACCTTTTCCTCTATATTCTTTTGCAAATTCCACATTAATCTCTGCAGTCAGATCCACCCATGTTTTGTGTCCAAGTTCTTTTGCTCTATCATACTTGCACTTCAAACCGATAAACTGAATATCATCCTCACAGCAAGTCATTGCAAAACGACCTGGAACAAACATTGGTTTTCTGCCAAGTTTTTCTGGACGATATACATATGCAAGAAAGCGAATCTTCTTTCCCTGATAATTTTCTGGATGATCCTGAACATCCAGATAAAAAATACCGTAGTCTTCATCTGTAATATGGATAATATCCTGATTCAGATCATATGGAAGTTCTTCCAGATCACTCTGGTCAATAGATCCATCTTCTCTCTCGTATACACACTGCGCTTTTCTGTTAACAGCCTTAACAGTTCTTCTGAATTTTGCCTTCGGAGTCTCTTCTGTGCATCTGTTAAAAATAACTACATCTGCATTAAACACCTGCTCCATCATCATTGAACGCATGTTGTTTAAGTACACTTCATATGTAGAAGCATCCACTGTTGCCAGCTGCTGAACAATCACCCAGTCTTTTGGCAATTTCATCTCTAAGATTTTAGCAGCTTCCCATGTGCCATTGTATTCAATAAAAACCTGATCTGGTTTAAACTCTGTGTCACATTCCTGCAGAAAGTTTTCATTAAACTCTTCCTCAGACTGTACACCAACTACAAGTGATTTTATATCGCGAAGTCTCTCTTCATCGTATTCCACATCACCGTCTTCACATGCGATGATCAAATTTCTATTGCCAACTCCAAAATCATTTTCCAGCAAAGTCTCCATGATCAATGAAGTCTTTCCACTATCCATAAACCCGGTAAATAAATATACAGGTATTTCCATGGCTACTCTCCTTTTCTATATCTATTCAAGACCAAATAAATGTTCTAATCCATGCTCATCTACACCAGTTCCGATTACGCAAAGGCGGCCCGTATAATCTGGCTGTCCTTGACGGATCTCGTATTCTCCTGGAACCATATCAAAATAAATCCATGTACCATCTTCAGCTGGAACCATTCCCTTTGCACGCAAGATCACGCCATACTCTTCTGTATCACAAAGTGTTTTCAAAATAGTTTCAATAGCTTCTTTTGTGAATTTGCGTGGAGTCTCTTTACCCCAGCTTGTAAACACCTCATCTGCATGATGATCATGATGATGATCATGATGATGATCATGACATCCACATGTGCAATCTTCTCCGTGTTCATGATCGTGATGATGGTCATGTTCGTGGTGGTGTTCATGGTCATGGTGGTGTTCATGGTCATGACATCCGCATGTACAGTCTTCACCATGTTCATGTTCATGGTGATGATCATGTTCATGATGATGTTTTGCTTCCTCTAAAAGAGCTGCTTTCAAATCATCCTGCTGTTCCATAGCGTTTAAAATCTGCTGACCAGTAATCTGATCCCATGGAGTAGTGATAATCACTGCATTAGGATTTGCTTCCTGAATATCTTTAACACATTTTTCAAGCTGTACTGGAGTCGCGTTCTGTGTACGGCTAAGCACGATTGTCGCAGCATTTTCAATCTGGTTTTTAAAGAACTCACCAAAAGCTCTCATCTGTTTGCTTGCCTTCAATACATTTGCCACAGCCACTAACGCATTTACTTTTACATCATGTGTTTCTTCCATTTTTTTAACAGAGGCAAGTACATCAGAGAGTTTTCCAACGCCAGATGGCTCAATGATAATTCTGTCTGGATGATATGTTTCAATTACTTCGTTAAGACTTCTGCTGAAATCGCCTACCAATGTACAACAAATACATCCGGAATTAATCTCACGAATCTCGATGCCAGCATCTTTTAAGAATCCGCCATCAATACCCACTTCGCCGTACTCATTCTCAACAAGAACAACTTTTTCGTTCTTAAATACTTCCTCTAACATTTTTTTAATAAAAGTAGTTTTTCCGGCGCCAAGAAATCCGGAAATAATATCAATCTTTGTCATCTCACTCTCTCCTATTCTTTAAGAAACTCTTTCGCCTTTTCCATATCTAGATGTGCATATCCTTTTTTCAGCAAAAACACGGGCCGATAAGATTCTTTTGCTTTGCGAAGGCCTTCCAACCCTGTATCTTCCTCTCGGTTCACATACTTATAATCCATGCATTCATGGATTACAAACTGCTGGTTGATCATCGGATAAGATCCCTGATATTCTGTCAATGCTTTCTCTATATGAACACAGAACATATCTTCCTGCAACTGCTCTCCTATGGAAAAAGCAACCACTTGTCCATCTACTCGAATCAGTCCACCTGTAAGATTTAATTCCTTTATTAGACGAAGTGCATTCATTGCAACGCACATCTCGTCATTTTTCTCTTCATCGGTATCGCATCCGTTATCAGTGCGCCATTTCAGAGCCATCTGGAAACAATCTTCTACATTAGCATCTGTTATTTTTTCGTATGTCCAATTAGGATAAAGACTTTTAAATTTATTTACATGATTTTTCTTCTTATGATATTTCTTTCCAGATAAAGATGCCAATTTTTCGCTTTCATACACATAATCTGCCCGATCTCTGTTGTACTCCATGTGAAAGCATCCCGGAAACCATTTCTCCAGAAGTTCATAATCACTTTCAGTGGTTAGGTTAAAAAACCATTTACCATCATTTTCTATTGCATGTCTCATAAAATGCAATACAGCTTTGCGTTTATTCTCTTCTGTTCCAAAGGGAAAAGAGCGATTAAAGGTCTTTCGACTTTCCTCTCCAAAAACAAGGCAATCTTCTACAATCTCATATCCGACTCCGTATTTCTTGGACCACAAAAAAATATTAGGAAATACCATATCACATGTACGATCTGCCTTTGTCAGAAGATATTTGTCAAGCAACGGTCTGTCTTGTATTTCTATCTTTTTTAAATTCATTTTATATCCTTACTTAATACTGGATTTCATATAGTTTTTTATAAATACCATCTTTTTCAATCAGTTCTTTGTGACTGCCGCTTTCTTCTATACCATTTTCGGTCAGCACAAGAATCTTCTGCGCATTTCGGATAGTAGACAATCTGTGAGCTATCACAAATGTAGTTCGGTTTGCAGCCAGTGTTTCCAACGAATCCTGTACTACTTTTTCACTTTCATTATCAAGTGCAGAAGTGGCCTCATCAAAGATCAAAATAGGTGGGTTTTTCAAAAATACTCTGGCAATAGAAAGTCTCTGCTTTTGTCCGCCAGAAAGTTTCACGCCTCGCTGCCCGATATCTGTATCATACCCCTCAGGGAAAGACATGATAAAATCATGGGCGTTAGCACGTTTTGCTGCCTGGATAACTTCCTCTCTTGTAGCATCTGGTCTGCCGTACTGAATGTTTTCAAAAATAGTACCCGCAAAAAGATATACATCCTGCTGCACGATACCAATATGATTACGAAGGCTTTTTTGAGAAATTTCTCTGATATCGATTCCATCCACTTTAATTACGCCCTCTGTCGGTTCGTAAAATCTAGGAATCAAACTGCAAAGGGTAGATTTACCTGCTCCAGATGGCCCAACAAGCGCAATATATTCACCGGCCTTCACATCCAAGGAAACATTTTCCAACACAATCTGATCTGAATCAGCATAGTGGAATGAAACATTTTCAAATGTTATATCTCCCTGAACATCCATTAATTCTCTGGCCCCTTCTGCATCCTTAATATCAGGATCGATCTCCATAATCTCAACAAAACGTTCAAAACCAGAATATCCATTTTGGAACATTTCTGTAAATTCAATCAATATCTTGATTGGATCTGTAAACACATTGATATACAACAAGAATGCTACTAAATCTGTGATGTCACAAGCACCTTTTGTCATCATTACACCGCCGGCAATAATAACCACTACGGTGATTCCCATAGTAAATGCATTCATTCCTGAGTGATAACCACCCATATACTTATATGTGCGTTTCTTAGAAGCCAAAAATCCGTTATTGCCTATTTTAAATTTGGATTTTTCAATCTCCTCGTTGGCAAAAGATTTTACCACACGAATGCCGGACAGATTATCTTCAATCTGACCATTGATCTCTGCTATGCGAACACGATTTGTCTTAAACGCCTTCTTCATCTTCTTATTGAAAACAAAGGCATAGATCAACATGAACGGAACTAATATAAAAGCTGCCAACGTTAACTTTGGACTGATAGTCAGCATGATCACTAATGCGCCCACCAGTTTAATAATTGAGATAACAATGTTTTCCGGTCCATGATGGAGCAACTCTGTAATATCAAACAAATCGGATGTAATACGAGACATCAACTGCCCTACCTTCTGATCGTCAAAAAATCGGAAGGATAATTTCTGATAATGTGAAAAGATCTCTGCGCGCATATCATACTCAATCTTTGCACCCATTACATGTCCGTAATTAGTAATAAAAAACTGGCTATATAGCTGTATTCCGATCAAAACGACCATAAAAATACCCAGTTTGATGATATTGTCAAATGCGATCTCTGTCTCAAAATACACTACCTCAGATGTAATATATCTAACAATCAAAGGAATTGTCAGCGCCACTGCCGCCGCTAGAATCGCAAAAAACATATCCGCCCAGAACATTTTTCTATATGGCTTATAATATTTGAACAAACGTTTCAAATTTTTTCTCATGGTATTAATATCCTAAATTCTCTCCAACAATTACTACTTTTATGCGATTCTCCACCGCACTTCTGCGTGTGATCACTGTCTGACTGCACATGCAGCCTTCACCCCAGCATTCTCCGCATTTACCATTGATAGCACATGGGGTCTTTCTGTCAAGACGGATACCGTTTTGTGGTGACGCAATATCTTTTACACGTTTGTATCCGCTTTCGATATCTGACACGATCTTGTTGATACCAACTACAACGATAACCTGGTCAGGTCCATAGCAAAGAGCCGCCACACGATTTGCTGTGCCATCAATATTAATTAATTCACCATTGATGGTAATCGCATTTGTACTCATCAGATAACTGTCACAGGAAAAAGCCTGGCGATATACCTGTTTGATCTCCTCTGGTGTTTTGCATGTACTTCTATCATAAAGTGTGATATCTTCTCTATCTCTCAACTGCTGAAGGATTCCGGTCTCTGTCAATGTTACAGAACCCCCAAATGATACGGAAGAACCTTCTGGAATCAATCTCATCACTAATGCAAGAGCATCCTCTGATGTTTCACAATAATACCCTTCCATACGGCGCTGCTTTAAATTTTTGATAATGGTCTCTGCAACCTTTGCATAATACTCTTTCTTTGGATCCATAAGATACCTCCTGTTCTCTTTACAATCACTCAACTATTTATATTAACACAAAATTATATAAATTTAAACTTTCAAACTAAAAATATGCCCCATCAAAAAGATTATCTTTTAAAGATACCTTTCATGGAGCATATTTTTTGCTTATCTCATTCTGTCTTATTATGCCTACCCAAAAGTCCGTTGACTACATACGTTCTGGTGCAGAAAAACCTAACACATCAATGCATGTTTCTAAAACGTCTCTTGTAAGTTCTAACATCTTAATGTAGCTTGCCTGCAGAGCTTCATCTGTTTCTGCAAGAATACGTGTCGCATGATAAAAATGATTAAACGCATTAGCCAAATCATAGATGTATGCACAAATCTTATGTGGCGCAAGTTCTGCATATGCATTTTCCATTACGCTGTTAAACTTGGAAAGTTCAAGCATTAGGCCTTTTTCGCTTTCAGAAGCAGCTGGAAGGATTGTTCTTCCCGCAACTGAATGTCCAGCCTCTGCGTATTTCTTCAAGATAGATTTCATACGAACGATTGTGTATAAAATATATGGACCTGTATTTCCTTCAAATGATGTGAAGCGTTCTACGTCAAACACATAATCCTTTGCAGCCTGATTGGACAGATCCCCGTACTTGATCGCAGAAAGAGCTACCTTCTGTGCTGTCTCTCTTGCTTCCTCATCGCCCATTGTTTCATTTTCACAGATTTTCGCATACATCTGTTCCTGAATATCATCCAAGAGATGTTCCAAACGCATTACACCACCCTGACGAGTCTTGAATGGTTTTCCATCTTTTCCGTTCATTGTTCCAAATCCAATGTGTGTCAGTTCAGTCTCTGGCTTTACAATACCTGTTTTCTTTGCACAGCGGAATACCTGTTCAAAGTGAAGCGCCTGTCTTTTGTCTGTAATATAAATAATAGACTCAGGATTATACTCTTCCATACGCATTACAAGTGTTGCAAGATCTGTTGTGCTGTATAAAGATGCTCCGTCTGACTTCAAAATAATACATGGTGGAATCTCTTTTGTGTCTGTTTCTTCTTTCACATCCACAACAAGCGCACCTTCGCTTTCATATGCGTGACCGCCAGCCTTCATCTTCTCTACCATATCTGGAATAAATGGCTGTGCATCAGATTCACCCTTCCAAAGTTCAAAGGAAACATTTAATTTTTCATAATTTTTCTTTAAATCAGTAACAGAAACTTCCAGAATATGTTTTAACAATGCCTGGTAGCCTCTTCTTCCATTCTGAAGTTCAAATGTAGCCTGCATAGCTGCATCTTTGTATGCTTCGTCTTCCTTAGATTTTCCACTTGCTGTTGGATAGATTTCTTCCAATTCTGAGATTACAAATGGTGCTTCTTCTGGATATTCGCCTTCATAAGAGTCGTCAAAATAACAAAGCTCTGGCTTGCGTAATTTCAATTCTGTAATGATGAGTCCCATCTGAAGACCCCAGTCACCAAGATGTACGTCACCGATCATTTCATGACCCATAAACTTACCAATACGTTTGATAGCTTCGCCGATAACTGCAGAACGAAGATGTCCTACATGGAGAGGTTTTGCCACGTTTGGTCCGCCGTAATCAATCATGATAGTCTGTGGGTTTTCTGTCTTTTCAGCACCGAATCTTTCATCTGACTGCATCTGATTTAAATACTCAGCAAGATAGGATTCATTGAGTTTCAAATTTAAAAAACCTGGTTTTACAGAATCAACTGCTGAAAACATTTCATGATCTGCAAGTAATGCTGCCACTTCATCCGCAATCATAAAAGGTGCTTTCTTGTACTGTTTTGCAGCTGCCATAGCTCCATTGCACTGATATTCACAAAGGTCAGGTCTGTTAGATAAAGTTACTTTTCCGAACTTATCTTCATAACCCGCCTGAACAAACGCTTTTGTTACTTCTGCTGTAATCAAATCGAGAATTTTCTTCATATGTCTAGTATCCTTTCTCTTTTACATCTGTCTAAGTATAATGCTTTTTTTTCACAGACGCAAGTCGAGATAGCCAAATAGTTACAAAGTCTATACGTCTAATTTCATGTCACCATACTTGATCCAGCCTATTTTGCGCATAACTTCAGAGAACACCAGAGTCAGCACTGCAGGCAACACAAAATGCATTAAAACAATCTGAATTACAATACTTCCAGGCGTTATACCTGCTTCTGCCATTGCCCCAACAGCTGCAATCTGTCCTACAAAACCGGATGTTCCCATGCCAGATCCAATCGGAGTGTTTACCATTCCAAGCACCGCTGCTGCGACCGGACCTAAAATTGCACTGGAAATGATTGGTGGAAGCCAAATGATCGGCTTTTTCACAATGTTTGGCACTTGCAACATTGAAGTACCGATACCCTGAGCAATGAACCCACCAATCTTATTTTCTCTGTAACTTGCAATGGCAAATCCTATCATCTGACAACAGCATCCTACGCAGGCCGCTCCTGCCGCCAGTCCGGTAAGTCCCATAGAAACACCAAGCGCCGCCGAACTGATAGGAAGTGTCAGAATCATTCCCATTAACACAGCAACTGCAATTCCACCGATTACTGGCTGCGCTTCCACATTAATATTAACCAGATTGCCAAGCCATCTCATAAATGTTGAAATTGGTGGCCCAATCAAAAAACCTGCCACCGCTCCACTGCATATGGAAACCAACGGAGTCAGAATAATGTCAATCTTTGTTTTTCCCGCAACAAGATGTCCAATCTCGATAGCTACCAAAGCCGCAACAAAGGCCCCCAATGGCTCCCCTGCTTTTCCAAGAACAAACGCCTCCTGGGCTGCATTTGGAAAGGCCCCTATCATACCAGCCACAGCAGCAGATACCGTTACCAAAGGTCCCTCTTTGAACTTTACAGCAACACCCACACCGATACCTGCACCAGTCACTGTTTTTGCCACATTGGAAATAGCAATCAGATAGAAACCGATATTGTTATCCAGCAGAGAACCAATCTGCCCGATAATAGTTCCAATGATCAGTGTGGAGAAAAGCCCCAGCGCCATGCCGCTTAGCCCATCGATCAATAAATGGTTCATATATTTTTTAAATTGTTTCATATATCATACCTCATTCTTTACAGGTGTCTTGTCACATTTTCAGCACATAGGATATCATACTTCTTCTTGTTTTGCCACCATTTTTCTGAATAGTTTTTTCTCAATTGAGCATCCTTTAAATATCACTTTTTTTCTGGAGGTCTATCAGAATGAGTTCTTTTAAAGTAGAAATTTCCGGAGTTAATACTGCCACTCTCCCAATCCTTAACGAAGAAGAAAAAACAGCTCTCTTTCAGCGAATCCAGGCCGGGGACAAAGAGGCTCGTGAAATATACATTCGGGGCAATCTAAGGCTTGTACTCAGCATTATCCGACGTTTTTCGGGAAGCAATGAAAACGTAGATGATCTGTTTCAGATTGGATGCATTGGCCTGATCAAATCCATCGATAATTTTGACCCTAACATGCAGGTAAAATTCTCAACATATGCCGTTCCAATGATCATCGGGGAAGTACGACGATACTTAAGAGACAACAACGCCGTGCGCGTAAGCCGATCCCTAAGGGACATTGCATACAAGGCCCTGCAAGCCCAGGAACTTATGACACGAAAAAACAATCAGGATCCTTCTCTCTCTGAGATATCAACAGAAATAGGCATACCAGAAGAAGAAATCACCTACGCCCTCGATGCCATTCAGACCCCTGTAAGTTTGTATGATCCCATTTATACCGATGGCAGCGATGCCTTATATGTTATGGATCAGATCAGTGACAAGAAAAACAAAGAAGACCGTTGGGTTGAAGAACTGTCACTAAGCGATGCTATGAATCGTCTCAGCGAACGCGAAAATCTCATCATACAGCTTCGATTTTTTCAAGGGAAAACCCAGACAGAAGTCGCCCAAGAAATACAGATCTCCCAGGCTCAAGTCAGTCGTCTAGAAAAGGCAGCTCTGACAAATATGCGCAACTATCTGAACGCATAAAAAAATCCTCTTGAACTAATGACTCATTAATCCAAGAGGATACATATTTTTAATACACGATGACCGGTGTTCCGATCGATACATTTTCATATATCTTTTTTGCAGCTCTGTATGGAGTGTTTACACAACCGTGGGATCCGTTTGTAGTATAAATGTTCCCGCCAAACTCTTCTCTCCAGTCCGCATCATGAACTCCAACGTTCCCATTAAATGGAAGCCAATAATCTACATGAGAATCATAATCCTCTCCCACCAGATTGTAATCTGTCATTTTGGCGTCAATAGCCCAGACACCATCTCTAGGAGTTTCTCTGTCTTCCACTCCTTTTGTTCCTGTAACTACCGGTGTATCAACGATACACACACCATCTACATAGCACCACATTCTCTGCTGTGCGATAGACACTTCGATGTAAGTATCACCAATATCATTTTGGCCTCGCTCTTTCGCTTCATAGAGATATATAGGTTCTGTTGTCACAGACTGTCCAGCCTCTATTAGTTCTATTAAAGCTTCCGCTGATTCTGTCTTGTTAATACACCAGCCATAATCCCCATAATCTAACACAACATTATGACCATTGCTGGTATAGAACTTATGTGGCAATCCAAAAGTATCGTATGTTTTACCAAGATCTTTCATATAAGCTTCCACACGTTCTCGGCTCAACTCAAATGAAAAATCATCATAAAAAACAATCCATTCAGAAATCTTTGCACCATCAACAGTTTCAGATCTATCTTTGAAATCGTAAACAATGGTTACATCCACCAATTTGTTAACATTTCTTTTCATTACATCCAGTTCTCTGAAATCATCGTACACAACTGGATCTATGTAACAGCCTGCCTCTTCAAGGTCAAGATGTTCTTCGCCATTTAAAATAGCTGTCTGGATCAATGTCTTCGTACTATCCCTATCAACCGTTGTCCCCATTACTTCTTTTATAATCTCATACTGAGTATCCACGTATTCAAGGTGCGCATCCACCGGTGCGACCATAGCCTCTTCATTAAGGCATACCAGACTGCTAAGTTTCTCTTCCATCAGTTCCTCATCATAAGCCATACGAATCGGAATGTCTTCTGATTTACCCAGAATCCCAGCAAACCAAAATACTTTTCTCTGCTCATCCTTCATTTCTTCAATCAGACCATTGTCCGAAAAATGAAGTCCGATTTCATCGGCAGTGATTACTTCTTCGCCGCTTCGCGTAGACAAAGTAATCTTATAATCAGACACTTTGTCGATAACTTTCTCTTTCAAGCTCTCCGGTGTCTGTCTGGCAATCTTAACGCCAAACACTGTATCTCTGCCCACAAAATGCTTTGCAGCAAAAATCGTACCCACGATATATATAATAATCAGCAAAACAATCACCAGAAAAGCAATCTTTAGGAATCGCTCTTGCATCTGTTGTCTGCGTCTTCGTCTTAATCTTTCTTTCGTTCTGCCCAACTTTTCACTTCCTTGATGCATTCAGTCCAACTTTTTCTCCTTGTCTATCCTAATGGTATTTTGGCAAATGCACAATAGTTAACATAAAAAATTCAAAAAAAATTCATCTTTTTTAAATGTTATTCATATTTTACAATTTCTTTTTTCAAGCGTTTCATAATCTTTTTCTCCAATCGGGAAATGTATGACTGGGAAATCCCCATCATATCTGCCACTTCTTTCTGTGTAAGTTCTTTTCCGTCTCTGGATGAAAGGCCATAACGCAATTCAATAATCTTCCTTTCTCTTGCAGGCAATTTATCTACCGCTTTATTTAACAGTTTCCTCTCCACTTCCAATTCCATGTCTTTATATATGATATCTTCTTCTGTTCCAAGTATATCTGACAACAAAAGCTCATTTCCATCCCAATCCACATTTAAGGGCTCATCTATGGATACTTCCATCTTCATTTTGCTTGTACGCCGCAGATGCATCAATATTTCATTTTCAATACATCTTGAGGCATACGTTGCCAACTTGATATTTTTCGCTGGATTATATGTATTTATAGACTTAATCAGACCAATTGTCCCTATGGAAATAAGGTCTTCTACACCCACTCCTGTATTGTCGAATTTTTTTGCAATATACACCACCAAACGCAGATTGTGCTCAATCAGCATACTTCTAGCTTCCTGATACTCGTCCGTCTGTAGTTTGTCGATGCAAGACAGTTCTTTTTCCGGGCTAAGGGGTGGTGGCAGTACTTCTGCTCCACCTATATAATGGAGTTCTTTTGTTTTTTTAAACAGAAAATTCTGTAATGAAGGCATAATCCTAAATTGAAATTTCTCCGGAACTGAAATTTTGATATACATTTTGTCACTTATGAATCCCATATTATTTCCTTTCCTATAACATCTCGCTGTGTAATATCATCTGTATATCATCCATTTCAAAAAGGTTTTCTCGCGCCAGACCAATCACTGGCCATTCCCGCACCGTTTCTTTTCCATTTGTTTTTATCAACATTTTGTCTATCGTAACAACCTGCATAAGATCTTTTTCACATCCAACGGTGTGATAAGGTATGTATCTGGCACAATCAAGTGGTATCTGCATTTTCTCCACCCACACGCTTGATATTACATTTACTGGTTTTCCGGTAAATGGATCCCTAAGAAAATTTCCTGTATCAATACATGCATTCAAATGTACTTGTTTCCCCTGAATTGTCAAAACTACCTGACAGATTCGATCAAGCCGTCTGCCAACATGCTTCTGCCATAAGCAAACACCAAACGCACCTATTGCTAGCAAAATATTCCAAAACAACAGCCCTTTGTTTACAGATATCCAATACAAAAAAAGCGTTTGCATTCCGCCAAGCACTAGAAAAAAAGAGGTAATCAGCAGATACCCTGATACCAAATCCCTTTTTTTGCGAGGATAAAATAATCCCAACACAACCAGAGGATTTATCACGCAGATTATAAGCCCCCGATATAATACGTATTTAGGCAAAATAAGATATAAGACCGTTTCAGCTACAGCCGAGCTAAAAGCAGCTAGAATTGATCTTTTCACTTTACAATGGCCTCCCATCAAGCACATTGCCGCACCAAACACAATCATATCTACCAAGAAGAGATTGGCAAAAAACGAATCTATGTACCATGTATATTCCAACTGACACCTCCTCTTCTAATGATAAAAAAAAGAGTCGTGATTTTTTGTCAAAATCACGACTCTTGAAGTCATTTTGTTTTATCTTTTAGTGTTCTTTAAAAAATCTGGAATCTGAATGTCTTTTGTTTTAACATTGCTCACTGGTGGTTTTGGCATCTTGATACCAGCAGATACGTTTGGTGTCTGCTGTACTGTCTGTGCGCCTGTCATACCCTGTAAGTTCTGAACATTCTGAACTGGCTGTGGAGTTGGCTGTACTGTCTGTGCTGTAGTACGGTTAATTCCAAGTCCGCCCTGTACAGACTGTGTTCCAGCAAATCCACCACTGAGATTATTTAAAATCTTTGGTGTTGTGTTTTCTAAGCCTGTTGCAATAACTGTGATTGTACATGCATCTTTGTAAGCTTCATCATATTTAGCCCCAAAGATGATATTTGCATCATCACCAGCAAGATCCTGAACATAGCTTGCTGCATCATTTGCATCCATAAGAGAAATATCACCTGAAATATTGATAATAACATGGGATGCACCTGTAATGCTTGTTTCAAGCAATGGACTTGCAACTGCAATTTTAACAGCTTCGATCGCTTTGTCATCGCCTGTTGCAGAACCGATACCGATATGAGCCATACCTTTATCTTTCATAACTGTCTGAACGTCAGCAAAATCAAGGTTGATAAGTGCTGGCACATTGATCAGGTCAGTAATACCCTGTACACCCTGCTGAAGCACTTCGTCAGCTTTCTTAAGAGCATCTGGCATAGTTGTGCGACGATCAACGATTTCTAATAATTTATCATTTGGAATAACAATAAGAGTATCTACACTTTCACGTAACTTTTCAATACCAGAAAGTGCATTTACCATTCTTGTTTTAGCTTCAAATTTGAAAGGTTTTGTAACTACACCAACAGTAAGGATACCCATATCCTTTGCAATCTTAGCTACAACTGGAGCAGCACCTGTACCTGTACCGCCGCCCATGCCGCAAGTAACAAATACCATATCAGCGCCTTCCATAACTGCTGCAAGCTCATCTGTGCTTTCCTGAGCTGCCTTTTCACCGATTTCAGGTTTAGCGCCTGCGCCAAGACCCTTTGTGAGTTTCTCACCAATCTGAATTAATGTTGGAGCTTTGCAAAGCACTAATGCCTGTTTATCAGTATTAACACCAACAAATTCCACTCCACCAATACATTCATCTATCATACGATTAACGGCATTATTGCCGGCACCGCCTACACCAATTACAATAATCTTTGCGCCAGATTCAGCTACTGTTGACATAATTTCAAGCACAACAAGTTCCTCCTTTATTCCCTCTTACGAATTTATCAAAAAACACTCAAATTTCATTAAATCTATGGCATCCTCATCACTCAAAACATAAAAAAAGACGCAAAATGCCTATATAGCAATAATAATATAATTTTTTCTTCAAATAATCAATATACTTTTCGTGAATATTTCCTAAATTTTTAGTCTTATTCTTCTTCTCCTGGCTCAGGTAAAATTGCTCCCTGAATCTGTTCTACCTGATCATCGGACTCGCTCTCATTTCCTGCTGGAACTGTCTGCACATCGTTTGGAATCGGAATCAGATTATCCTTTGCAAACACAATATCTGTGTTTGTTTCCGTCCAATCCTCCAGATGAAGCAATCCTGTCAGACCTTCTAATTCTGGCATAATTTTCTGCAATCGAACGATTTTCTCATTTAAAAATACATTGCCGCCTACATTTACCTGAATTGATCCGTAACACAACAAAACTTCATCTCTGTCTGTCACATAAATCAGATCTGGTGCTAATTCGTATTTGCTCACCAACTGGCTAACATTCAGCAATGTTTTTAGAATAGCCGAATTTTCAAGGGGTAATTTCTGGTACAGTTCTGCCTGTTGCACACTCAAACCAGAAATCTTGGTAGTCCCAGGAATGATCTCACTTGAAAGTTCTACCACGAACCCGTCTTTATCTATGTACGCATTTTTCCCGGCAGTTGGAATGTACACATATCCCAAAACGCCTTTTTCATACACTTCTACCTGAATCACATGAGGAGATTTAAGAGACACTTCCATTGAATCAACAAAAGGAATCTCCTGCATGTCTTTTAATTTATATTTCAGATAAACATACAGAGAGTTCCATGAATATTCATCATTCAACACCCACTGTTCAATCTTTTTATCTGAATAAATCTCATTACCTTCTACGTTTACCTGTTCAACAGTAAACACTTTTAAAACCAAAAGTGCTCCGATGGCAATAATTGCAATCGCGATAATGAAACCATACAATATTCTTTTTTTTCTACGGTTTTTCTTTCGCTCTTTTTTTACCATTCTGTCACTCCAAAAAATTACCTTTAACGATGATAGCCACTGTGTTTTCTATCAGTTGCAGGATGCGCTTCTTCACCCTCTGTAACTTCCAGCCGTATTCCCCTGGAAACTCCCAGCACAAGCCCCATCTCAACAAGCAGTATGGCAACAGCTGTACCGCCATAACTGATAAATGGCAATGTAACACCTGTGTTTGGAATCGTATTAGTAACAACTGCGATGTTCAAAACAACCTGCAGCGAAATATGGATCATTACACCGATTACAAGAAATGAGCCATAGATATCAGCCGCATTTGTTGCAATTACCATAAATCTCCAAATCATAAGAACAAACAGCACGATTACACAGACACCGCCAAACAGCCCCAGTTCCTCGCAGATAATAGAAAAAATCATATCATTCTGAGCCTCTGGAACATATCCCAATTTCTGCATACTGGATCCAAGA
The DNA here is from genome assembly GCA_045629925.1 of Eubacterium sp. Lineage (GTDB taxonomy): Bacteria > Bacillota > Clostridia > Lachnospirales > Lachnospiraceae > Brotonthovivens. The sequence goes on along the minus strand of JAZQSD010000067.1, from coordinate 13,437 downwards.
CCTCTTCCAAATAAACCGCCGGATCCAATTGCGTATAAACTCTGCGTTGTCTGGAATGCTGTATCCGGAAAATCTTCTGGATGCAGCCATGCATCAATACGTCCTGCACGATAATTGTCCTGAAGCAATGTAAACACCGCCACCGCAGCCACAGCCAACCCAAACAATACCAACAAATGTTTTATTTTAGGACTTGCTACAAAAACCATGAAAAATGCTATACCTGCAACGATCAGCGCAGTACTCAGGTTATTATAAAAAATAACAAGAATAATCGGGATAACAAACAAAAATATTTTTATTGTATTTTTCATGGAATATAACTGTTTATGAACCTTCGTCAGCAACGTTGCCATAAACATTATGACACCAACCTTGGCAAGCTCAGACGGCTGGAAACGAATACCAGCAATCTCAATCCATCTGGCCTGGCCGCCCGCTTCATCTCCCAAAAAGATTACCGCTGTACATAAAAGGAAAGCGATAATATACCAAAACCAGCTGGTCTTTTTCCAAAACCATGGTGGCACAAAAGACACTACCATCATAGCTGCAAAGCCCATAATAACAAACGTTAACTGTCTTTTCAGATAGTAAAATGAATGTCCATAATTACTCTGAGATTCATAAGAACTTACACTGTAAAGCATGATAAGCCCAAATCCCAAAAGGAAAATAATAATAAATAACAGCGTGTAATCAAAGTATTTTGTTGTAGTAGAATCTTTTTTACGACGCTTTAAATTCATGTTTTACTCCTTCAGTCCAAGTACAAATTCTTTAAAGATTTTTCCTCTGACTTCATAGTTAGGGAACATGCCCCAACTTGCACAAGCTGGTGAAAGCAGGATTGCATCACCCTCTACTGCACTTTCATAACAGATTGTAATTGCTTCTTCCAAAGAATCGGCAAACACACAATCATAAAATCCGTGTTCATTCGCTGTTTTTGCAATCTTCTCTCTAGTCTGACCGATCAGCACAAGTTTCTTAACCTTTCCCTCAAAGCTGTCGATCCACTCACCGTATTCAGACTGTTTGTCATATCCGCCACCAATAAGATATGTTGGGCGGTTCATCGCCTGAATACCTTTGATTGCTGCATCTGGATTAGTACCCTTTGAATCGTTATAGAAACGGATTCCTCTTTTTTCAGTTACATACTCAATGCGGTGTTCTACCGCCTGGAACTGTCGAAGAACTTTGCGGATGCTGTCCATATCCACACCCATCTGATAAGCCATTGCAGATGCCGCCATAACATTTTCATGATTGTGGGCACCGAGAATGTTCAGCTCATCGATATTAATCAGTGTAGTTTCTGATTCTCCGTCGGCATGTTTAATCTCTGTTCCATCGAGATACCAGCCTTTTTCTAATTTTCTGGCAACACTAAAATAGATAACCGGAACCTGTGTCTCTTCTCCAAACTTACGCAACACAGCATCTTCATAGTTTAAAACTACCGCCTGCTCTTTTGTCTGATTACCAGCAATTCTAAACTTAGCATTTATGTAATTATCCATAGAATGATGACGATCCAAATGATCAGGTGTGATATTTAAAATAGCAGACACATTTGGGCAAAAATCTTCTGTGGTCTCGAGCTGAAAACTGCTAATCTCCGCAACAGTAACTGTCTGATCCTGCATCTTTGAAACTAAAGATGTATAAGGAGTTCCAATATTTCCTACAACTTTTACATCTTCAAACACACTTGCCATAATCTGACCAAGCAAAGCTGTGGTAGTTGTTTTACCATTGGTTCCTGTAATGGCAAGAATACGTCCTTTTCCACACTGATACGCCAGTTCTATCTCGCCCCAGATCTTTACACCAGCCTGACGAATCTGTTCTACTACTGGAAGATCTGTAGGAACCCCAGGACTTAAAACAGCAAGGTCAAGCACTGACACTTCTTCCTGTGGAAGTTCTCCCAAAAGAACTCTGTAATTAGATACACCATCTAACTTCTTCTCCAGTTCAGAAACATTCAAATTCACATTCCCGTCAAACAACAAGATCTCTGCATTATATTTTGCCAGCAGTTTGGCTGCTGCTATTCCACTAATACCTGTTCCGAAAACAAGAACTTTCTTATCCTTTAACTCCATCTCTATCTCCTTCCAGACATATTGATATGCCGGATTTCTCTACAAAGAATTTACATTCCGATAAAAGCTACCAGGCAAAGGAGTGCTGTAATAATCGAAAATACAGCAACTACTCTTGTCTCTGACCAGCCACATAGTTCAAAGTGATGATGAATAGGCGCGATTTTGAAAACACGATTGCCGCCTGTCTTTTTAAAATATGTTACCTGAATGATAACAGATAAGATCTCAATCCAGTAAATCAGACCAACGATTAAGATAAAGATTGGCATCTGAAGCATATAAGCTGTAGCTGCCACAAAACCGCCCAGTGCTAATGATCCCGTATCACCCATAAATACTTTTGCAGGATGAACATTGAACAAAAGGAAACCTAACAGTGCGCCTGCTACTGCACATGTGATTGGTGCGATTCCTGCGCTTGTTCCAACTGCAACTACAGTAAAGAATGTTGCAACGAGAACAGTTACACTTGTTGCAAGGCCATCAAGTCCATCAGTAAAATTAACACCGTTAACAGTACCAATAATTGCTGGGAATAAAATAACTACCGCCAACGCACCTAATTCCAGATATTTTCCTCCAGTGAATGGAAGAAGCATAGCCAGTGAAACATCTGACTTCACAAGGTAAACAGCAAAAATCGCTGTAACTACAATCTGCAATAAGAATTTCTGCCAGGAAAGCAATCCGTCAGATCTGCGAAGTACAACTTTTAAGTAGTCATCTAAAAATCCAATAATACCAAATCCTACTGTTACAAAAAGAATAGGAATGATGCGTGGATAATCTTTTGCAAAGAAAAGGGATGTGATAATCACGGCGATAAGAATCATGATACCCCCCATTGTTGGTGTCCCGTTCTTTTTCTGATGTGATTCTAATTCCTCACGCTCTGTATTTCCTATCTTTAATTTTCTCAAAACCGGAATCATAAATGGTCCTAAAATTGCGCTGATCGCAAAAGCTACCAATACCGGAATAATAATCTGTAATGTCATCTTTACACCTCTGTTGTATCATTATATTTAACATCAATCCAGTAAAAGCCCAGATTAACATCATCTTCAACTTAAGTAGTATACGCTCTTTTCAGTCAATTCGCAACCTCTAGTGGTTTATTTTCTATATTTGTCTGTTTAACCCCAAGATATGGTAAGATATTTTCAAAAATTTCTGCCATTACCGGCGCTGCAATTGTTCCTCCATAATAAATCCCTTTTGGATCATCTATGATCACAAGTCCGATCACCTGGGGATCATCTGCCGGTGCAAATCCTAGAAACGATGAGATATACTTATGTTCGCTTCTTGGCAGTGTCTGAGACGTTGCCGTTTTCCCACCGATAGAAAAACCTGCCACTGCCGCTTTGTTACCAGTTCCATTTTCCACAACCTGTTCTAAAAGATAACAGAGTGTTTCCGAAGTATCCTGGTCAACAATGCCTTTTTTTGTATTATAAGAAAAAGTTTTTAACACTTCTCCATTCTTATCCTGAACCCGCACTCCAAAATGGGGAGTAACACGATTGCCCCCATTAATCAGTGAAGATACGGTTGTCACCAACTGTATTGGTGTTATCTGAAAAGATTGCCCAAAGGCAACTGTGGCCAATTCCACCTGTCCCATTTTATTTTCCTGATGCATAATGGTATTTGCCTCACCAGGAAGATCGATTCCAGTCTTCTCAAGAAGTCCAAACTCCTCAAAATAACGACACATTTTTCCAACACCTAAACGCAATCCCAGATCAATAAAAACCGGATTACAAGAATTCATGATTCCTTCCACAAAATTCTCTGACCCGTGACCTGCCACTTTATGGCAGCGTATGCGTCTATCTTCAACTACAATGTACCCCGGACAATAAAATCTCTCTTCAAGACCTACAAGATTCTCCTCTAAAGAAGCTGCAGTTGTAATGATCTTAAAAGTAGAACCTGGCTCATAGGTATCATTGATACATCTATTTCGCCACATTCTATTCAGTGCTTCATTTTCATCAGAAAGATTTAATTCCGTAAAACTATCAATCAATGTAAACGGCTCGTTCAGATTGAACTCCGGCACATTTACCATAGATAGTATCTCTCCGTTATTGGGATCCATAAGGATCACACTGACTGCTTTTGCCTGCTTTTCCTGAAGCACTTTTTGGGCTGCCTGTTGGCAAAACATCTGCATTGTATAATCCATACTGATTACCAGATCATTACCGTCAACCGGTTCTTGTCTGCGTTCTCCTTCTTTATCCACCTCTACACCGCGCACGTCAGTAACTGTCAATATCTTACCATCTGTACCCTGCATATATTCATCGTATTTTACTTCCAAACCAAGGATTCCCTGATTATCACTTCCTGTAAATCCTAAAACCCTTGAAGCCAGATCTTCATACGGATAGTATCGCTTATAATCAGCATCTACTTTTACTCCACCCAATCCATAACTTAGTATCCGATCGCCAATTTCCTTAGAAACGTTTGTTTTTATCCTCTCAATTGAACTCCACTTTTCTACACGTTTTCGAACCTTTTCTTCATCCAGGCCAAGTTCCTTTGTCAGCATCTCTATCACTGCTTCCGGATTTTTAACCTGATTATGTATTACAGACACCGTGCAGACAGACCGGTTAGCTGCTAAAACAACACCATTTCTATCAAGGATTTCCCCTCTTGCAGCTTTAATACTGCGTTCCCTTTCGTGAAGATCCTCTGCAAGTTTCTCATAGTGGCCAGACTGTGCAATCATTAGATAAGCAAGTCTTCCAACACAAAAAGACAGGCCAAACACTACCAGCAAAACCCATATCAGAATCTTTTTCCTGTAATATTTTGAAAGTCTCTGCATACAGCAAAACCTCATAAAAGCCTTTTTATCAATTTATTACGCTTTTTATGAGGTTATGTTGTTAAATCAGGGGATTTTTATCTCTATGGAGGTAATTGAATTTATTCTTCATCTGGATGCTCATCGGAATCATCTTGTCCGGATTGCTGTTGCTCAGTTGTAATAGGTTTTCCGGCAACATCAAGATTCGCATTTGTTCCATCTAACTCTTCATCTGGATAAATATTCATATATGGGAGTATTTCCTCTAAGATTTCACGACACAAATGCTGAGCATAACTACTGTGCGCCTGATCTTCTGTATTTGGTTCATCAATAATAACGTAGATACTTACCTGCGGATTATTTGCAGGAACACTTCCAATAAAGGAAACCAAATAGTTTTCTTCATCACGGACCAGTTTTCCTTCTTCGTTCTTTTTGAACTTTTCAGCAGTACCGGTTTTTCCACACATAGAATAACCATCTACTTTTGCAACTGCCGCTGTACCTTCAGATACGGTCTCTCTTAAGTACCCTATCATTTTTTTACTGGTGCTTTCAGAAACTGTTTCTCTTAAAAGAGTTGGATTAATCTCTTCTACCGTATTTCCTTTCTCATCAGTGATAGTTTTTACAACATATGGCTTATAATAAGATCCTCCATTTACAAGGGAGTTATATGCACTGATCATCTGCACCATTGTCACGTTAAAGTTCTGGCCAAAGGAGTTTGTTGCAAGAGAGGATGCATCCATATTATCTGCATTGTATACAAGCGAATCTGTTCTTGCTTCACCAGGAAGGTCAATATTTGTCTTCAGCCCAAGATTAAAAATCTGCTGGTATTTGCAAAAATCTTCTCTTCCGATTCTATATGACATCTGCATCAGCGCGTCATTACAAGAATCCATAAGCGCACCCGCAATTGTCTCTGTACCATGACCGTTACGATTAACACAATGGATCGTGTGTCCACCAACATCCTCAAATCCGTCACACACATAGGTTTCATTTCCAGACAATGCTGCTGTCTCCAAGCCAGTTGCTACTGTTAAAGGCTTGGCGGTTGAACCTGGCTCGTATGTATATGAAATACAGAAATTATTCCAAAGATCATTTAAAACCTCTAAGGTTTCCTCATCACTCATTTCCTGGATCTGCTCTTCTGAAAAATAGGAAGAAAGATCTCGAGGATCATTACAGTTAAAATTCGGATGTTTGGCCATAGCCAAAATCGCACCCGAATTAGGATCTGACACGATAACTGCTAAATGGGTAGAACCTGAACCTGGTCTGTAATTATCTGTAAACCGCTCGTTAAACTCCTGCATTTTTTCCTCTACAACAGACTGAATATTCACGTCCATCGTAGAAACAACATTATGGCCGTTCATAGCTTCTTTTACTGTTGTCTCAAAATTAGAGTCATCATTCATGTAGCCATAAGTACGTCCATCTGTACCATTTAAGATCTCGTTGTACTGATCTTCAATCCCGCCAACACCTTCATTGCCGGAAACGGTATATCCAAGAAGATTGCTTCCCAAATTGTCATAAGGATAATTGCGGATGTACTCTTTCTCAAACCACACACCCTTAATCTTCTTTCCAGAATCTTCTTCGTTCTGCATCTCTATGAATTTAACCACATTTTCATATGGCAATTTTCTAGCTAAAACGTAATACTGCTTCTTTGGATGGTTTATAATCTGTTCGCGGATCACAGACTCTTCCACCTCAAAACACTCAAGCAAAGCGTTGACCGTTGGTTCAATATAATCTTCCTTGGAAGTAACCACACTGCAATCCAAGATTACATTGTAAACATCTGTGCTTGTTGCAAGAATCGTGCCTTTGCTGTCAAGAATATCTCCTCGTCTGAACGGAGTTGTCTTACTGTTGTATTCCTGCTGGGAAAGTACAATCTTTTCATATTTGTCACCATCTGTCAGCTGGATCCACACAATTCGGCCAATCAGCACACAAACGGCAACAAGGATGAGAAAAAACAGCTGAAACAATCTTTTCCTCATCCCATTAGATATCTTTCTAATCTTTTTTCTTTTCCGACTCATAAAATCACCTGTTGCCTACATCAAGGAATCGCACTGAACTGGTTCATATAATCTGTGTGTTCCACAGAATATGTTACAATCTGATCCTCTGCAGGATAAGTCATACCAAGCGCTAAAGCGTCTGTTTTGATTTCCTCTAAATTAATAGTGGTTTCAAGTCTTTTCTCAGTTGCATCATTTGAAATCTTTAACTCAGAAATCTGAGCCTCTAAAGATGCAATATTTCGCATGTTCGCAGTTACATCTGCCTGCATCATTACAAACAATCCTGCAACAACAGCACACAACAAAGTAACCGCAGATAAAAACAGTACATATCTGCCGTTCATTGCCATGCTTCTCTGACGGTTTCTCTGTGCAGCAGCTTTTCTCTGATTCAGCTGACGCTCCTGCTCAGGAGTGCGTTCTGGTCTGCGCTGTGGTTCCAGCGCTGGTGCTGCCTGCATTTGTCTTACCGTATTTCCATATACATATCCTGTATAACGATTAGAACTTCCCTGTGTTCTATAAGCATTGTATGCCATTATTCCAAACCCCTTTTGATACCACTCATATCACTACTAAACTAATTACGCACGCTCAAAAACTCTTAACTTGGCGCTTTTAGAGCGTTTATTCATCTCGATTTCCTCATCAGATGGTAAAATTGGTTTTTTTGTTACCACCTTGCCCTTTGATACATTCCCGCAAACACAAACTGGGAAATTACTTGGGCATGTACAAGGATTCTCGTTATTCTTAAAATTGGTCTTTACAATTCTGTCTTCCAAAGACTGGAATGTAATAATACAAAGTCTGCCCCCTGGATTTAACATCTCAATCATCTCATCAAGAGAATCTTTAAGAACTTCAAGTTCCCTATTCAACTCAACTCGAAGTGCCTGATATGTTCTCTTTGCAGGATGTCCACCTGTTGCTCTTACCTTGGCAGGAATCGCATTGCGGATAATCTCATTTAATTCTCCAGTTGTCTCAATCGGCTTCTTTGCTCTTGCAGCCACAATATGTTTTGCAATATTCTTAGCGAACTTATCTTCTCCGTAGTCCCTTATCATTCGGAAAAGTTCCATCTCGCTGTACTCTCTCAAAATATCCTGAGCTGTCATCTCCTGACGCTGATCCATTCTCATGTCAAGAGAAGCTGTTTCATCTTTATATGTAAATCCTCTGGATGGGTCATCTAACTGATGGGAGGAAACTCCAAGATCAAGCATGATGCCATCTACTTTTTCTACACCTATTGCCAGCAGCTGCTGTTTCATCTCTCGATAATTACTGCGAATGATTGTTACTCGGTCCGCAAATGGCTCTAACCTTTTCCCCGCAGCTTCAATAGCATTGGCATCCTGATCAATACCGATCAAACGGCCTTCACCAGTCAGTCGGCTACAGATCTCATAGCTGTGTCCGCCGCCACCTAATGTGCCATCCACATATATTCCATCTGTTTTTGTGATCAGATTGTCCACTGTTTCATTCAGCAGTACCGATATATGTTTAAACTCCATGAAATGCTCCTATCTAAATGCTAAGACCAAGTTCTGCCATACGTTCAGCAACTTCATCCATATCGTCATAATTACCTTCATCCATCCAGCGATCCTTGCTCCAGATCTCAATCTTGTTAAAGACACCTGCTAAAACAACATCTTTCTCAAGACCTGCAAATTCTCTTAAATTAGCTGGAATCAGAATTCTTCCCTGCTTGTCCAGTTCACAAGTAGCTGCACCTGCAAAGAAGAAACGAGAAAATTTTCTCGCATCTTTTGTAGTAAGCGGTGTATTACGGAAAGTTTCTTCAATGTTCTTCCACTCTTCTTCAGAATAGATAAATAAACAGCCATCCAAACCCTTTGTCACAACGAACTCTTCACCCAAAGACTCGCGAAACTTAGCTGGAATGATCAAACGACCTTTAGCATCAACCGAATGGTTGTATTCACCCATGAACATTGAACTCACCTCTCTTCCGTAAATTATTTTCTCTGGTAAGTTATCCACAAAGTTATCAACTTATCCACCACTTTGTGACACTTACCACCACTTTCTACCACTATGAACCCATTCTATCTAAGTTTTTGGGAAAAATCAATACCCAGAAAAAAATTTTTTTCATATTTTCAAAAAACAAAAAAGGCCTTTTCAAACAGAAAAAGCCTATAAAATCAAGGTTTTGCGAACACCCTAATCCATTCCCACTACATATTGATAAAGCAAAAATCCCCCACCGTTAAAATTAATTTAACGGTGGGGGATAATCCCAAAATTTTATGCATTTTATTCATTTATTTTAACAAGCGCTTCTATCATTTCAAGCTCATCTGGCCCTTCTGCAACCAGCAACACTTCATCGTTGTGACCAATACCCATAGACAGAATTCCAAGCAAAGCCTTTCCATTGGCTTTTCTTCCGTTTACTTCCAAGGTAAGATTACTTTTATACATGTTTGCAGTTTTCAAAAAAACTGTAGCAAACGAACCATGCAAACCAGTCTCGTCATTGATGATTATCTCTTTCTTAATCATTTAAATAACCTCCCTATCAGTTCTTTATGTTTCCCTTTAATAGAAAACAAAAGTTGTATCCCATTTCATCAATAGTATACACCTTTCCAAACAATTATTAAAGTCTATCTGATTTTAAAAAAGATCCGCAAACCCTTGGTCGTCGGGTATGCGGATCTTTTTCTTATTTTAATTATTTACAAACAAAGCTTGCACACTGTGTTTCTTTTCTTTCACATGCATTAGATTTTCCAGAAATACCAATGCGGTTTGCAGATCATTTTCAATTTGTATTGTATTTACATTCTTTTGCTTCACAATCTACTTCTACATTTGCAGATGGATGGCTGATGGAGTTTGTACCAGCACCAACACCTCTCTTGTGGAAACTTTCACAACAAGTTTCACCAGAAGTAGATGCATTCTTTCCTCCAATTGTAATATCGCCTCTGCTGCAGTAATTATTTTCATTGTACATACAGCTTGTAACAGAACAATCTAAACGTGTCATACCGAACACTCCTTTCAAAAATTTTACTCAGATAGTATCTGCCGGCGAGCAAAAAATTATTCAGCTTTAAATTCTTGTTTTTTTGTCAAAATTCAAGGAAACAAACAACCCTTGCAGAAGAAAACAAAAGGTAAGCTGCGTTTATTAGCAGCGGGCTTTTCGTTTTTTCTGCAAGGGTTTCTATATCATTAAAATCTCAATTCTATTCCTGCACTTCAATCTTTCTGATTTCTTTTGTGCGGATTTCTTTGCAGATCTGATCAATGAATGCGTCTAATGGTTTCACACCTTCATCGCCAGCATATCTGCTTCGAACAGATACTGTTCCGTCTACTTCTTCCTGTGCTCCTACAACTAACATGTATGGAACTTTCGCAAGTCTTGCTTCACGGATCTTGAAGCCGATCTTTTCAGAACGATTGTCGCATGTTACATCAACATCGTTTCTTGCAAGCTCTTTGCGAACTTTTTCCGCATAGTCTGCGTATTTTTCAGAAATTGGAAGTACGCGAACCTGTTCTGGGCAAAGCCATGTTGGGAATAATCCAGCATATTTTTCAATCAGCCATGCAAGTGTACGTTCATAGCATCCGATAGATGTTCTGTGAATGATGTATGGACGAACTTTATCGCCATTCTGATCAATGTAGTACATATCGAACTGTTCTGCAAGAAGAGCATCCCACTGGATTGTGATCATTGTATCTTCTTTGCCGTATACGTTCTTTGCATTGATATCTACTTTTGGACCATAGAACGCAGCTTCGCCAACGTCTTCTGTAAATGGAATATCCAGTTCATTTAATACGTCACGGATGTGCTGTTCTGTCTGATCCCAAACTTCTGGTTCACCGATATATTTTCCTGGATTTGCAGGATCCCATTTTGATAAATGGTATGTTACATCATCCTGAAGTCCTAATGTTTCTAAGCAATGTTTTGCAAGTGCAAGACAGCCTTTGAACTCTTCTACCATCTGGTCTGGTCTTACAATCAGATGACCTTCAGAGATTGTGAACTGACGAACTCGTGTTAAGCCGTGCATTTCACCAGAATCTTCGTTTCTGAACAGTGTAGATGTTTCACCGTATCTGATTGGAAGATCTCTGTAGGATTTCTGAGAGTTCTTATATACATAGTACTGGAATGGACATGTCATTGGACGAAGGGCAAATACTTCTTTGTCTTTCTCTTCATCTCCAAGAACAAACATACCTTCTTTGTAGTGTCCCCAGTGACCGGAGATTTTGTACAGATCGCTCTTAGCCATCAGTGGAGTCTTAGTACGAACATATCCCCATTCTTTTTCTTCGATATCTTCAATCCAGCGCTGAAGCTTCATAACCATCTTTGTTCCTTTTGGAAGCAATAATGGCAAGCCCTGTCCGATAACGTCAACAGTTGCAAAAAGTTCCATCTCACGACCTAACTTGTTGTGATCGCGACGTTTGATATCTTCTAAGTATTCAAGATAGTCAGCTAACTCTTCTTTCTTATTGAAAGCTGTTGCGTAGATACGCTGAAGCTGTTCTCTATTAGAATCGCCTCTCCAGTATGCCATGGAGGAAGAAATCAGTTTGAACACTTTGATATTCTTTGTGTTCATAAGATGTGGTCCTGCACACAGATCCACAAAATCTCCCTGTTCATAGAAAGAAATCTTAGCATCTTCTGGAAGATCTTTGATCAGTTCAACCTTGAATGGTTCCTGACGTTCTTCCATGAATTTGATCGCTTCTTCTCTTGGAAGTGTAAATTTGTTTAATGGTTTGCCTTCTTTTACGATCTTCTTCATCTCTTTCTCGATGTTGTCAAGATCTTCGCGAGAAAATGGTTCTGCCAAGAAGTCATAGTAAAAACCATTGTCAATAGCTGGGCCGATGGCAATCTTAGCATTTGGGAACAAACGCTGTACTGCTTCTGCCATCACGTGAGATGCAGTATGACGAAGTGCCGCCAATCCAGCTTTATCGTTTGCAGTGAGGATATTTAATTCGCAGTCGGTGTCAACTACGGTTCTTAAATCTACTACCTCTCCGTTTAACTCACCAGCACATGCAACACGTGCCAGCCCTTCGCTGATGTCTGCAGCGATTTCGATAACTGATTTTGCGCTGTCATACTCTCTGTATGAACCATCTTTTAATGTGATCTTCATTACTTGTTACATCTCCTATCTATTGCATCTAAAAAACAATTATTTTTAAATCTCTAAAAACTGTGCAGATTAGTTTCTGCCGCAGCATTTTTTGTATTTTTTACCAGAACCGCATGGGCATGGATCGTTTGGATAAACTTTAGCTTCTTTTACTACTGTTGTAGATCTTTTCTGTTCTTTGTAAAGTTCAGCCATTTTTTCTTCAGTGAAGATTTCTTTCCACTGTGGAAGTCCGTATAACCAGTCAGCTTTTGCTTCAACCATACCTTTGTAAAGTTTTTCGTTATCGAATGCAAGGCTAACTTCTGTATCTTCTTCCATTGTTTCAATTGGGTTTGGTGTTACAAGACAGTCGTTGATACCATCAAGGAAACCTACCATAGCCATAAGGTCTACATCATATTTTTCAGCTAATTCTTTAACAGTTCCTTTTACTTCTTCATCAGGATTTGTTAAAAGCTGTTCGTAGATTCCTTTTTCGATTTCAAAATATCTTCCCCAGAACTGCTGGAGTTCGTTGTTGTCTGCGTTTTCATTGTAGGCAATCGCATGCCACTGTTCTAATAATGCCATAAATCTATACCACCTTTATCTTCTTTTCGTTTTTGGGCACCATAAAAAAATGTCGGTGCGCGGACATATAGAGACAGTATAACGCAAGCATTTGTTTTTTTCAATAAAATTATCGTTGACAGACCTTTTAAAATCATAGAAAATCATATAGAAAATAGAATTTACAGGGGTGTTATCTATGAAAAAATTAAAACAGATTACAGCACTTATCGGTGTCATCGTTTTAGTGGCACTTTACATATCCACACTTGTTATCGCTATTCGCGGTGGCGACAACGCAGGCCGCCTGCTGTCAGCATCCATTTATGCCACTGTTGTTCTGCCTGTATTACTGTGGGCATACACTTTTATCCACAGATTGATTAAGCAGCATGTGGAATTAGATAAGAAAAAAGAAGCTATCGAAAGAGCTAAAATGGAACAGGAAAATTCTGTTGCAGACAGTGAGGAAGATTAAAGTATATGGAACAACCAATCACCATCTCAAAAGAAACAGGAAAATATTCTTTTTCGCCATTTGCTGAACCTGTAGCCTGGTGTCATTCCGGTGATGTTGTTGTCTTTGAATGCAAAGATTGTTACGGAGAACAGATTGATTCTGACAACAAAGATGCAATGCTTATCGATATGGACAAAACCAATCCTGCAACAGGCCCGCTGTATATCCA
>JAZQSD010000066.1:0-8278 GCA_045629925.1 Eubacterium sp. | reverse complement strand
TTACTGTTCCTGAATTGACAATGTTTACCACATAGGTAATGTCAGACCCCTGGTTGTAAGTGTCAATCACCGCGGTTTTTGTCGCTGATAACACCTCTAGAAGTTCCCCTGTAGTAATATTCGAATTCACAACATTGCCGTTATATCTTAAAGTTGCCTGATTTGTAAAAGTTGCCATAGTAACCTCCATATTATTCATTCAGAAGCATCTTTATGCTTCTAGTACATAATATGCAGGAAATTTTTGTAGGTTATCGCCACCTGCCCCCGTTTTTAATTTGTTGTAACTTTTCCTCTAAACATTCCGTCATAATAGGTGATATAATTCAAATGCATCTCCTATGTTGATGCAACTCTATAGAAAAGAGGTGATTTATATGGAAGACGAACAGATTATTGAGTTATTTTTGAACCGTTCAGAAACAGCCATACAGAGTTTATCTGATAAATACCGTCGTTTTTGTTACAGCATTATCATGAAGATTGTTCCTGATCAGCGAGACATCGAAGAATGCCTCAATGATCTTTATCTGCGGATATGGAATTCAATTCCTCCAGACCATCCAAATTGTCTTTCCGCATACCTTGCTAAAATCACTCGTAATATTGCACTGGATCGATATTCATACAATACAGCAAAAATGAGAAGCAGCGATCTGACCGCTGCTTTCGAAGAACTTGAACCCTGTCTTTTTACAAAAGAGGCTTCTCTGGAACATTTTATTGACGAGTACAGTTTCAAGGAATTTATCAATCGATTCTTACGCAACCAGCCAAAAGAGGCCCGCGTCTTTTTCGTTCGAAGATACTGGTACGGCGATTCCATTAAACAAATTGCAACAGAAAACAACGTGCGTGAAGAAAAAGTCAAAACTTCACTTTTCCGCACTCGAAACAAATTAAAATTAGCCATGCAAAAGGAGGGCATCTCACTGTGAGCAAGAATAAATTTTATACTGTTATGAATTCGTTAGACGACGATTTGCTAGAGGAAGCTAAAAAGCCTCTGCCAGCAAAAAAACGCAAATTTCACTATTATGCCATTGCCGCAGCCTGTTTGTTCCTTGTCATTTTTCTCCAATTCCCATTCAATCAATCGAATGTAACAGCATCAGATCTCCACGAACAGGGATACGATCTTTATGTGCCTGAAGATGCCGACGATGTAACTTACTCTCTAAGCGAAGATCCTGAAGCCCCAACTGCTCAGGCTGTTTTTTCTTTCAACGGAGATGAATATTTATATCAGGTTACCAAATGTGCAGATGCAACTGCTTCCTCTGTACAGACAGATTCCGATACAGTGATTGCATGGAACACAAACGGACTGGATCTGTCCATGACCAAAACAAGTTCTGAGGCAACCGTAAACTGGTACTCAACTGCTGCTAATACACAGCACACGCTCTCCACTTCTGCAGGGGATGACAAACTTCTTAGCACTGCACGTGAAGTACTGCTTGTTACAGGTCTTGACATGGCAACTGCACCAGCTGGCGCAGAAAACGTTAAATATTATGTGTTCCAATACAATGATCTTGTAGTTGCTGAGACAACATTTTCATATGAAAACAATGATTATTCCTATCGCCTGGCATCCACTTTAGAAATTGCAGAAGATTATGCGGATATTTCTGAAATGAACGACGACTTTGCAGTTACTGTTCCTGGCGATGTAGACTACTGCAGCGCAAAGATTTCTTACAATCCAAATAACAACGGAAAAATCATCTGGTTTGATGTAGTTCCTGGCGTTATTTACAGTCTTTCAACAGAAAACAACGCTTCCGAAGAAATGTTACTTCGTTTAGCAAATGAACTATTTGACCCTATGCAGGGAAATGTTGGCTAGATATTTATTCCTCTTACCCTCATAAAAAGGTGTACATCTTATAAATGGATGCACACCTTTTCTTATACTATGTTTATCGCTCTAACAAAAACTGATTGTCATCTTTCAGATAATTGTCAAAACTATACAATACTATAACCTGATCTATATCATTCTCTTTCACATACTCTTTTATACTAAGTCTGTTATATCGAAGATCAAACAAATGAATCTCCCCAAATCGCTCACTCAAAAATGGAACGAGGGTATCTGAATAAGAATCTCGAATCAGCAGCAATTTTTGATCATTGACCCCTGCCGATGAAACAATGCAAAGTGGCTGATTCCCTCCAAGAAAGAATGCGTACTTGTTTTTTTCGGAAAGTTTTGAATAATCATATAACTTCCCCTCTTCCAGTTCTCCTTTAAAATTTGAAAGAACCGATTTCCCCTGCTCTGGCACATAGATTCTTATCTCATCCGGCTGACTCCACCACGCTCCAGCCTTGGAATAATTGGTTCCATAAAACTCTTCTGAAACAACACTGCTTTCATAAGATGAGAAATCAACTTGTTCCATCTGTAGGTGCTCAAGGATAACGTTCGCTCCGTAATACGCCCCAAGACTTGTCCAGTGATGATCTGTCTTGTAAAAGATCTCTTCCTCCTGATGCTGCTCCAATCCATCAAAAAAATCAATGGTATCTACATCTACAGCTTGGTACAGTGTTTCTATCCACTGTGTCTGCGGTGCTGTCTTTGCGCCTTCGGGTAATTTTTCTTCCCAGACTTCAGAAGCAGTTGGAATGAGACCGAAGGAAACCGAAACATCTACATTTTCCGCAAGTTTATTGATATACGAAGTTTTTTCCAACAACTTTTCTTCATCTTCTACTTCAACCTTCGCAAGAAGGGTTCCATCTTCTCCAAAATAAATTCCATTGTTTTCTTCCTTACCCGCCATAACTTCAAAGGAAGCTTTCAGACGCACCCATTGATCCCGAAAGGCTACATGATCAGAAATATACGTTTCCATTTCCTCCATATATCTCCCGGATTCTATTCTAGATGCCGAAACTTTAGGCAGTGTCTGAAGATATCGATTCTCCATTTCAGAAAATTTGCGATCTGGCAACGCAATCCCAAGAACAAACATCCCTCCAATGTAGAGACAAAAAATAATCACTATCATTTTATAAAATCTATGACTCATACTGCCTCCCTAAAATCTAAAATAAAGAAACGGATTGTATGTTCCTGCCACCAGATATGCCGTGCACATCAATAGAGCCGCTGCCAACAAAAATACGGTCCACACCATTTGCCATTTCTTGGACAGTTTCTTAAACCCGGTCTTTAAAATCGGCGTAGAACAAAGAATACATACCAAAAGAATGATTCCGTAATTTTTTAAATTATATGTTCCAAAAGCATCCCAGATTGGTCCTTTGGATAAGCCAAACATCGCCTGCAGATATTCTCGCAAATGTTCCATATCCTCTATGGCAAAGATTGTCCAGCTGACAAGCAGCAAAACGATGGTGTAGATATGTTGGAAAAATGCAGGTATCTTCTTTAACACTTTTCCCGCAACCAATTTTTCAACAACTAGCACAACAAAGAAAAACAATCCCCACAACAGATAGTTCCAGCTGGCACCATGCCAGATTCCTGTGGCGGCCCACACAATCAACAGATTAAAGATCCATCTGCTTTTTTTGCATCGGTTTCCGCCTAACGGAATATAGAGATACTCACGGAACCAGGTAGATAACGAAATATGCCATCTCCTCCAAAACTCTGTAATACTTTTGGCAATGTATGGATATCGGAAATTTTCCATAAACTCAAATCCGAACATTCTTCCCAGACCAATGGCCATATCGGAATATCCGGAGAAATCAAAATAAATCTGAAAAGAAAATGCCAGAACCCCAAGCCATGCTCCGCCAACACTCATCTCCGCTGGAGACATCATCTTGTAACTGTCCCACAGCTGTCCAATGTTATTGGCAAGCAACAGCTTTTTCGCCAGGCCTGTCATAAAAATGTATACCCCGGATGCAAACCGTTCTACACTGTGTATTCTGTGGTTTATCTGCTCTCCAACATCTTTGTATTTGATAATCGGCCCTGCAATCAGCTGCGGAAACAAAGTGACAAAGGTTCCAAAACGAAGGAGATTCTTCTGTCTTTGCGCATCTCCTCGATATACATCTATCGTGTAGCTCATTGTCTGAAAGGTATAGAAAGAGATTCCCAGTGGAAGTGCCGCTCCCAGAATCGGCAGATCTATTCCGTCAATCTTATTAAGGGAACCTGCGGCAAAATCCCAGTATTTAAATACAAATAAAATAGCAAGATTAAAAATCACAGAAGATGCCACTGCCATTTTGGCAAGTTTGTCTGCGTTCTTCTTTTTAAAATGGTCTACCAACCAGCCATGGGAATAATCTATTAAGACAGACAGAAGCATAATGATAATATATTTCTGTTCTCCCCAAAAATAAAAAAACAAAGAGGAACACAGCAACACTGCGTTCCTCCATTTTAACGGCATGGTATAGTACACTAGCAATGTCAAGACTAAAAAACCGAACAAAAAAACCGGCGTTGAAAATACCATAAAAACCTCATTCTAATCTACTGATTAGTCTAATATAAATTCTTCTGGAATACCGTAATCATTTGTCATTACTGCCATAAAAATGTAGTTGCCTCTGAGCGTAACGATTCCATTTTCCTTCCACACAGCACTGTCTTCCGGATATGTTGTGTCGTTTGCTCTTGCATCAATTCTTTCCTGGAAAATATCGCGAATTGCTGCAACATCTGAACTGTCCGCTACCTCAATTAATGCAACTTCCATTGGCGCGTTAGTAACAGGTGCCATTGCTATGTACATCTGTTTAATGTTTGCATATCCGATTCCTGGATAAAAGTTCTCCAGATATTCAATGTCTGTTTCCTGAATAAGTAAAGGTGGCTCTATATTTTTTGCCACAAAAGAATCCATTCCTTTTTGGAACACTTCTTCCAAATTCATTTCTTCCGTTGCATCATTTGAAGGTTCGGATGCGCCCGGCTCTTCTTCCACAACAGCCTGTTCCTGTTCAGGTACCGCGCTCATAGATTCTTCTGCTGACACACTCATAGATTCTTCCGTTGTTGCACTCATAGTATCATCTTTTTTGTCTGCTGTATCAGAACAGCCAACACATGCCAGCGCTAACAAAAGGCACGCTGTAAGACAAAGCACTCTTTTTTTCATAGAAATCCCTCCTACCTTTTATAACTATATAGACGGCATTTCGTTTAGAAAAGTTACATTTTTCAAAAATTTGACACGAAAAAGTTGATTGCAAGACTAACTTCTGGTACAAATCCCTTTTCTAATTTTCGCAAGACCAACTTCTGATTAATCGCTCTTTATTTCAGAGCAGCAGCAGTTTGTTTTGCCGGTCATACCTTCTTTACAAGTTCTTGCTGATGGGCACCCGATACATTTCACACCACTTCTTTTTGCTTTAACGATATATGTAACTGCCGCAGTTAAGATGGCTGCAATCACAATTACAATAATGACATTTGCCATACCAATGCAAATTCCTTTCTATTTCCGATTTCCTTAATCATTGTCATATTAAGCTGCACGGCTTCCAAGTTTATAATCTTTTGCAATACTTCTGTTGCCTTTTATCACCAATGCAACAATGATCAAAATCATGATTACTACAGCGATAAGACCTGGAACAAATCCTACACCTACCGCACCAGTGGATACCATTGTACCAATCTGATATACAAAGAATGCGATCATATAACCCATTGCGAACTGGAATAAGATACCTCCCGCAAGCCATTTCTTACTCTTAATCTCAGCATTCATTGCACCCATTGCTGCAAAACAAGGCGGTGTAAACAAGTTAAACATCAAATATGCCATTGCTGCTATTTTTGTCATTCCCATAACAGCCGCAACATCCGCACCTGCTCCTGTCATCAATGCTAATTCTTCAGTATCGATAAAGGATGTCATCGCAAAACATACAGCCAATGTGCCGACTACATTTTCCTTGGCAATAAATCCTGTTACAGCCGCTGCAGCCAGCTGCCATGCTCCAAAGCCTAATGGAATCAGCAGCACGGCAATTGGTGAAGCGATTGTCGCCAGAATAGATGTACTTTCCATTCCTTCTTCCACAACCTGAAGCTGCCAGTTGAACGTCTGCATAATATGTACAACTGCATTACATACCAAAATGATTGTACCCGCTTTGATAATATATGATTTGGCACGGGAGAACATAGAGAGTATTGCTTTTGGAATGCTAGGAGCCTTATATTCTGGAAGTTCAATGATAAAGAAAGATTTTCTAACTTTGTGTCCCGCGATTTTATTGATCAGCAATGCACCCAAAATAATGAATCCAATACCTACAAAATACATAAGTGGCGCAACCCAGCCTGCATCTGCAAAAAATGCGCCTGCAAACAAAGCAGTTACCGGAAGCTTCGCACCACATGGAATGAATGGTGTCAGCATAGCTGTTACACGTCGTTCTCTTTCGTTACGAATTGTTCTAGACGCCATAACGCCAGGAATTGCACAACCGGATCCAATAATAAATGGGATTACAGATCTACCAGATAAACCAACCTTCTTAACAATCGGATCTAATACAACGGAAACACGGGCCATGTATCCACAGTCTTCTAAAATAGCAATTAAAAAATACATTACCATTACCAATGGAAGGAATCCTACTACAGCCCCCACACCGCCGATAATACCATCACACAGCAAGGATGTTAAAAATGCATTGGCTCCTGAAGCCTCAAGTGATTCCTGAACAAATCCCTGGAAGTTTTCGATCCAACCTACCAACCAGTCTGCAATCATTGGGCCTAAGAAGGTCTGAGATACCCAGAACACGCCCCACATAACCAAGATAAAGATAATTATACCAAGCACCTTGTGTGTAATGATCGCATCCACTTTATCCTGCTTGTTTATTTCGTTTGTGATAAATTTTCTTGTTTCTACTTCTGCTACAACGTCATTTACAAAAGCAAATCGTTTTTTATCCGCTTCTACTACAGCATTTTTGTCTGTAAGGTCAATGTCTCCCTGTTTGTAAGGCGCTTTCTGTCCTTTGCCAGCGATATTGGTTGCCGCCTGCACCACTTTATCAAGACCTTTTGCAGATGTAGATATCGTTTCTACTACTGGACATCCTAACTTTTGCGCCAGAACTACAGCATCGATATTTGTTTTTTTCTTTTCGTTTACATCACTTTTATTCAACGCAACAACCATTGGAATACCCAGTTCCAAAAGCTGTGTGGTGAAAAATAAGCTTCTGCTTAAATTCGTAGCATCCACAATATTAATGATTACATCAGGATGCTCATTCTTCACATAAGCACTTGTAATGCTTTCTTCTGCTGTAAAAGGTGACATTGAGTAAGCCCCTGGCAAATCGATTGCCAGTATTTCTTCGTTTCCACTATAATAAATCTTCTTTATCGGACTTTCTTTCTTGTCAACAGTAACACCTGCCCAGTTTCCGACACGTTCTGTTCTACCAGTCAAGGCATTGTACATTGTGGTTTTCCCACTATTCGGATTACCTGTTAATGCAATTCTCATTTTAAACCTCCTAGAATTATCTGCATTTGGTTAGTCTTGACACTCTTTGGTTTGTTGTGACTAACTCTTGTTCAAAAAATATAGTGATACTAGATCACTATATTGCAATGGCTTTCACCATATCTTTTTTGAAATTATATTTCAATAGCTGCTGCCAAATCTTTATCTATATTGTATCTGGCATCTTTGACCGCCACTACGCATCCACTCTTTTTCATAGAGATAACCGTGATTGGCTCACCAGCGTAGCAACCAAGAGAAAAAAGAAAATCGTCCAGCTCTTCATCCTCTGTCAAAATGCTCTTAATAATATATTCTTTTTCAATCTCAGCTTGTAATAAATTCATTTTTTCTCCCCACCTGTGATTGTGTTAGTTTCAACTAACCACCTGTATAAATTATCACTCTTTCCACTTTTTGTCAATAGTTGAATACGAAACTTTTCGTTATTACAACGAGAACTGCCAACCTCGATTCCGCTTCGCTTCATCTCGGTCACGGGCAGTCGCCCTATATCCTTCCTCTCTTTTTTTCACTACAACGAGAACTGCCACCTCGATTCCGCTTCGCTTCATCTCCGTCACGGGCAGTCGCCCTATATCCTTCCTCTCTTTTTTCACTACAACGAGAACTGCCAACCTCGATTCCGCTTCGCTTCATCTCGGTCACGGGCAGTCGCCCTATAAAAAAGCAAATAAAAATGGCCTCCGGAAAGTAAACTTTCCGAAGACCATGTTTTTTTGCTTTTTTGCAGTTCTCGTTGCTTTCGCGAAGATTAACGTTTGGAGAACTGT
>JAZQSD010000065.1:0-6140 GCA_045629925.1 Eubacterium sp. | reverse complement strand
CTGGAAGACAAATTCATTATCCACCGGTTTCTCATTGAGAACGATGGCTTCTTTGATACCGCTGGAATAAGAGTAATAACGAAGTTCCATGGCTTCATCTTCCGTGGCATAGGCCACGCCGGTTGTTTCCTTGCTCACATCATCGTAAGGATCTACGTACTCCTGTACGATCTCATCAGCGGTTGCCAGCAGTTCGGTCTCCTCAAACACCGTATCTTTTTCTTCATAGATTGGGGCGATACTGATAGACAGATCGTCCTTTTCCATACGGATTGGGGTTTCTTGGTCAAGGCTTTCCGGGATATAATTCTTCATATCCCCTGTTTTGTTTTCATAGGCATAGTCCATCAGACTGGTGTCATGTTTTTTCTCCTCTGCCGGAATGTCAACCAACATTGGTTCATAGTCAATAAGTTCCCCATCTTCATTTTCAAAACGAACCTTCTCCGCATACATAACGGCTTCTTTGGTTCCATCCGCCAGCTGATAGACGGTCATATCTTCCGTTCGCTCTTCTTTGATCTCCACTTTTGTATCCTGCAGATACTTTTGATAATTCTCTTCTTCAAGCTTCTTTGCCGCCTGAACTTCACGCCCTTGGATCAGCGGGCTGAAATTAATGCCTGTAAAACAGACAGCAACCGCTAAAGCAGTTGCCAGTGATTTCATAAAAACTTTTTTCTTCATAGAATTCCTCTTTCGATTTTAAAACAAATATCGTGTTATTTTTTTATAGCTGTTACTGCGTGCAATGGAATCACCTCCTTTTTCTCTTAAAACATACCAATATCCTATTTCGATATTAAAGTTATATATACATAAACGAAAAAATCCTCGAATATTGGACAATATTATGAAAACTTCATTTGCTTATTACGTCTTTAGTTTTTAGTTTAATGTATTATACCAATTACCGCAAAGTTTGCCTATCCTTGAATAACGAAAAACAAAGGAAACCGCAGCCATTTTGGCTGCGGTTTCTAATTCGCATACTTTGTTTTGATGATAAAGTTATTCTACAATATCCTACATTTAGTTTTTCTTTCCAAACATCTCTTCCACGACTTTCTGTCTGTTTACGATCTGTTTGTACTTCTCTTTCGACAAGGATAGTGCCCCAACAATCTCTGGATATCCCATGAAATGAGATGCTTTGACAAGAACAGTATCCCCTGCTTTCACATAAGGGATCAGGGCATTTAACAGAGCTTCCTTGTCTGCAAAATAATAAATCTGCATGTAGGAGGCAGTGCCTTCTGCCATCTTGACCATGTTCATCTCCTGGGCTGCGTTTGCCATATCAGCAGACAGCGCTCCTGCACAGAACAGCACATCAATGCCTTTCTCTGCCACGTACATACCAACTTCAGCGTGAAGGGCTCTCTCGTTTTCACCAAGCTCACCCATATCTCCAAGAACAGCGATCTTGCGGCCTCTTCCCATTGTCAGCACGTCGATAGCGGCCTTCATAGAAACTGGATTCGCATTATAGCAATCATCGATAATGATCATATCGTTTTCTTTAATGATATTTGTACGGCCGTCAATGGTTTTCGCCTTCTGGATACCGGCAACGATCTCATCGATAGTCAGACCCAGCTGCAGTCCCACGCATGCACCTGCACAGGCATTGTACACGTTGTGGATGCCAGGAATTGGCACAACAACCTGTCTCTCTTCCTCTGGGAACTGGATTGTCACACCCATTCCCTCAAGTCCAAGGTTTTCCACTTTTACTCCACGGACAAGCACTGTTTCATCATAGTTATCCACTTTTTCAAAAGTATCTGAAACAAACTCTCCTGCTTCATCAGCCACCATATATCGGATCGGTGTAATAGTCTCAGGCAATGGACCATCGGATTCCACATCCCCAAGAACCACACTGTAAATGGTGGATAATTTATCGTCATTTCCGTTCAGAACGATGGCTCCATCCTCTTTCAGGAAATCAAACATTTCTGTCTTTGCTTTTAAAATCCCGTCTCTGGATTTTAAATTTTCAAGGTGTGCCATGCCAATATTGGTCATCACACAGATATCTGGTTTTGCCACTTTTGCAAGACGGTGCATTTCCCCAAAATCAGAGATCCCCATCTCAACAACCGCTACCTGATGTTCTTTGCGGATGCGAAGGATTGTCAAAGGAAGTCCCACTTCGTTGTTGAAGTTGCCTGCTGTCTTTAAAACATTGTATTTCTGTTCCAAAACAGTAGCGATCATTTCCTTTGTGCTTGTTTTGCCAACGCTGCCGGCAATTCCTACAAATTTAATGTCCAGCTGCTCTCTGTAATACTCCGCGATGGATTTTAATGCTTCCGGTGTGGACTCCACTAAGATATATGGTCCCGCTGGCTCATCCAATTCCACTTCTGAGAGAACTGCTGCCGCTCCTTTTGCAAAAACATCTGGAATGAACTTGTGTCCGTCTACTTTTTCACCTTTGATTGGCACAAAAAGGAATCCTTCTTCCACCTGGCGGCTATCGATGACAGCGCCCTGAATCTGAATCTTTTTTGCTTCTTCTGAACCAACGTAAGTTCCGCCACAAGCCATAGCGATATTTTCTAATGTCATGTTTTTCATTATCCGAACACATCCTTTACTTAGTTGTATTTTGCAAGGGAAATCTCAATCAGTTTTTCACAGAGTGTGACAAAGTCCATGCCAACAGCTGCCGCTTCCTGTGGAAGAAGGCTTGTTGGTGTCATGCCAGGAAGTGTGTTTACTTCCAGACAGTAGATCTCGTCATTTTCATTGAGAAGCACGTCTGTTCTTGAGTATGTAGTAAGTCCCAGCACACGGGCTACTTCTTCCGCATAATGCTGCATCTTTGCAGAGATTTCTGCTGGAAGATCTGCTGGACATGTCTCAACCGCACTTCCTGCTTTGTATTTATTCTTATAATCATAGAATCCTTCCAATGGAGCGATCTCGATAACAGGCAATGCTTTGCCGCAGATTACACCTACAGAGAACTCGCGTCCTTTTACATAGGACTCAACAATAATCTCGTCTTCATATTTGAAAGCTTCAGCAAGGGCACTTTCGTACTCTTCTTCTGTTCTGACAATTGACACGCCGATACTGGAGCCGCCGCAGCATGGCTTCACTACGCATGGAAGCACCAATCCTGTCTGTTCAAAGTTTTTCTGCTCCGCTTTTTTCATAGCGATTCCCTTTGGTGTAGGAATGCCGTTAGCGTCGAACACCAGCTTGCTGACACCTTTGTCCATAGCAAGGGCGCTGCCGAAATATCCTGAGCCAGTGTATTTGATGCCAAGCAGATCAAAGGCTGCCTGCACTTTGCCGTTCTCACCATTTTCTCCGTGAAGAGCCATGAAAACAATGTCTGCTTCCTGGCAGAGACGGATTACATTTGGGCCGAAGAAACAATCGGACTGATCCTTTCTCATGGCTTTTACCGCTGCAAGGTCTGGCGCAACTTCAGAAATCTGTCCCACACAGGAACTGATTTCATCTGCCTTTGCAAAAATATCTGTCAGATTTTCTTCTTTGTCGCTATATCCCATAAAAACATCCAGTAAGATTACCTGATGTCCTGCACTTTTCAACGCTTTGCTTACCTGTGTACCTGTAATGATAGACACATCACGTTCTGTACTTAAGCCTCCCGCTAAAACAACAATCTTCATATCCTTATCCTCCTACAACTATATGTCAAATACTTCTATTCAAAATTTATACTATGGTTTTACCCAAAAACTTACCGCATGACTCATGGAGATTGAAAAACCAACAAGCCCCCACAAAATTGCTATAATCGCCCCTGCAATCACATCTCTTGGAAAATGCACGCCGCCGATTACTCGCACTGCTGCCAGGAGCACTCCCAGCACCAAAAAGACAATTCCCACCGGAAGCCACACATATGCCAATGCCATGGCGATCATAAAAATCGAAAAGGCATGGCGGCTTGGAAATGACTGGCCTTCCTTTCGTCTGGAAAGAAGCGGTTCAATCTCAAGCACCTGATAGGGTCTTTTTGCATTACACACTTTTCGAAACAGGGTAACTGCCAAAAAGCCCACAGCCGGTACCAGCAAAACTGACCAAAACTTGCTCTCCGCTTTTACCCCGGAACTGGTAAAGCTGTTAATCATTAAAACCAGTTGACTGACAACCAGTACAATATAGGCCACATAGGTTACTGCCGTCAATATTCTGTTCATAGTCTCCATGCGCTTTACTGACTTTGGATGCTTCCGAAATGGCGCACTGATCTTTTCATAGGTCTTTGCAGTCATACAAACAGCCCATCCTTTTGTGCCACACCTAACAATAAGTATATGCGTTCTCTAACTTTTAATTGTACTTCATTACTGCCATATTTCCAAGAACTTTTGCCAATAAAATTCTTTAGAAAAAATCTCCCAAGAGCCATCATTTTCTGCTATACTGATTAAACTGTCTCTCATTTTTTAGAAAGGAACAAGAGCCAAGGCAAATACAGCTTTGGGTTATAGCGATACATATTATGAACAAGAAAGAAATCTCTGAGATCAAACGACTTTTTACAAAAGAGCGTTGCGCCATCGACAGAATCTGCGGCTGCTACGTTGATGCAGAAAAGGAAAAACGCCTTCAGTTTAAGGAAGCCTTTCTGTCACTTCCTGAGGAAGCAATGTACAAGTACTTTGACATTTTCAGAAAGACATTGTCAGGAACCATTGGCAAAAACCTTGTGAACATGGAATTCCCGCTGGAACAGGAGATGGGAGATGGCACACAGAAGATGCTTCTTGCTATCCGCGACAGCCAGTTAAAAGACGAAGATCTGATCAATCAGTTCTACGACAAGATCATCGAGACATATTATCATCCAGAAAATTATTTTATCATTCTGGTTCACGGCACATATGACATCCCAAGTCGCACATCTGATGGTCTTGAGATGGATGATGCCTCTGACTACGTGTATGATTTCATCCTCTGCAGCATCTGCCCAGTGCAGCTGTCCAAAGCAGGCCTTTGCTACAATGCAGAAAACAATGCTATCGAAGACCGCATCAGAGACTGGATTGTGGAACTTCCGGAACAGGGATTTTTATTCCCTGCTTTTAACGACCGAAACACCGATCTGCACAGCATTTTATATTTTTCAAAAAATTCCAAGGAATTTTGCAGCGAGATTGTAAGTCAGATCTTAGGCTGTGTGGAACCACTGCCAGCACCTGCACAGAAAGCGTCCATCGACACAATCATTGAGGACACCTTCGGTACAGACTGCAGTCTGGAAACCATCCGCATTATCCACGAAAATCTAACTGAATTGATTGAGGAAGCTAAGGATAATCCAGACCCAGTGGAACTTCAAAAGGAAGATGTGAAAGACTTGCTGTTCCGCAGCGGTGCCACAGAAGAAAGCCTGGAAGCATTTGACGAACAGTACGACAACCGGGTTGGTGAGAAAGCCACCGTTATGGCGGCCAACATTACCAACACCCGCAAGTTCGAGATTAAGACACCAGACGTAGTCGTTAAGGTGAACCCTGCCCGCACAGACCTTGTGGACACCCGTATTATCAACGGCAAACGATGCCTGGTAATCGAACTGTCTGATGAAGTAGAAGTAAACGGCATCCACATTTATCCAGATAAAGAAGAAGAATCTATGGAAATTCCATTTTAACAATCAGAAGCCGGAAGGTATTCTTGTCTGTTCAACATGACAAGTTTACCCTCCGGCTCCTTGTTTTATATCAACACTTCTCTTGCATACTCCATGAATGCCTTAAGGGCACGGGTTGCCCACCGGTTCTTGTCATAAACCACCTGCATTAGCATAGATACTCCATACTCTTCCACTTCAAACAGCGCAATCCTGTCTTCCTTCAGTGCTTTTTCCAAAGTAAACTTTGGTAGCAGGGATACCCCAAGATTATCGGCTACGCAGTCGATAATCATGCTGGTGTAGCCTACCTCCTGAATATTGTTGACCCATTTTCCCTGATCTGCCAGATACTGTTCAAAAGCCTGTCGATAGTTGCAGCCAGCCTCAATCTGAATAAAGTTTTCTCGAATCAGTTCTTCAATTGGAACTATTTTCTCCTTGGCTAAAGGATGTTCTTTGGCACAGAAAAAACAGATCTCAGTCTCTATCCAGTGAAACACTTCCC
>JAZQSD010000064.1:0-5919 GCA_045629925.1 Eubacterium sp. | reverse complement strand
CAACCGGCAGAAACAAGGATAAATCCTAGTCTAGACCCAAACTTTTCTCTTTCTTTCATAAGAAATCCCCTTTAACACATTTTCATTATATGCACAATACAAATTTTGCGCTTATACGATTTTAACACTTCAAAGCGCCGATGTCCACCTGAAAAAGAAAAAACCGCCAACCTCCAATAAAAAGGAGACCAGCGGCTGCCCCTGCCAAGGATTGTTTTTCCTTATATTTAACGGATTTCTTAAAATCCTTCGGCTAATCGGCGCGACAAGATTCGAACTTGCGACCTCTGCGTCCCGAACGCAGCGCTCTACCAAACTGAGCCACGCGCCGATACCTGTTGATTTTACACCTTGGAAAACATATTTTCAAGATATAAAAGAACATCTCCCTGGCAGTCGACCTAAACCGCCAAGGAGATGTTCTTAGCTTTATTTCGCTATTGGTATGGAAATAAGCAGTTGTCTAATTATCTTTTATACCACTAAAAGTCATCTTTTCCCTTTGAAAAGGAGATTACATTTCATCGATATAATCAACGATAGATTCCATAGCCATACGACCAGAGCTTAATGCGAAGCCCATTGTGTTGCCTGGAAGTGTGAAGTTGTAGCTATCGCCGTAGATTGTGTTACAGTCAGAACCTGCAGAGTAAAGACCTGGAACTGGATTCTGGTCAGCGTCTAATACTTCGCCGTATTTGTTTGTACGAACGCCACCGATTGTACCGTATGCAGCGATGTAGAAACGAACTGCGATGAATCCGCCTTTACGTCCTGTGATAGGTCTCATGTATGTTGGGTTCTTGTGGAACTGGCTATCTAAGTTTTCATCACACATGTCGTTGTATTCTTCTAATGTTTCAGCGAGAACGTCTGGATCGATACCCATTTTTTCTGCTAATTCTTCGATTGTGTCTGCTTCGAAGTATCCGTCGTAGCCTGTATCAAGAGCTTCTTTTGCAGCTTCTTCGAAACCAAAGAAACATTTTTCTGGATGAACGATGTCGAAGATGTCTGGACCGTTCTTAGCATAGTGTTTGATTAAGTTTCTATCCATGATACAGTAAGCGCATTTTCCTGGCTGTAAGTTGATAGCGTTACCTGTGAATGTTGTGTTACCCATCTGTCCTTCATCGAAGAAACGAACACCTTTCTGGTTAACCATCATTGCTGGCTGACGGAAGCAAGCATCTAAGATAAAGTGAGACATATTGTCTTTCATCTGGAAGATCATTTCGATGTTAGCACCGAATTTGTCTGCACCTGCATCCCACATCATTCTAAGGCCATCACCTGTTGTGCCTGGTACGTTGAATGGGAAGAAGTTTTCCCAAAGATTAAGACCAAATTCTTCTTTGATCATTTCTGGGTTTGTACCGAAACCACCTGTTGCAACTACAACAGCTTTTGCACGAGCTTCGATTTCTTCGCCGTCTTTATCTGTAGCCATAACACCTACTACAGCGCCGTCTTCTACGATCAGGCTCTTAACTGGTGTTTCAAGGTAGATTTCTGCACCAAGTTCTTTTGCTTTTTCTGTCATGATACGGATCATTGGGCCAGCTGCACGTGGTCCGATTACGCCGTTTTCTGGTTTAACGATATGCCATGTTGCTGCAGATTCTGTAAAGTATTTGAATGCGCCTGCGAATTCAACACCCATATCTTCTAACCATTCGATTGTATCAGCGGATTTTTCGAAATAGGACTGTACTAAGTCACCATCTACACGGTAGTGTGTGTATTTCATGTGGATATCGTAAGCTTCTGCTACTGTGATATCTTTGAATTCTCTCTTCTGGATCTTTGTGCCGATACCAAGAGGTCCCATACCCATGTTAGCTGCACCGCCAGTTGTGTTTGCTTTTTCAAACACGATTGCTTTTAAGTCGTTTTCACCTGCTGTAACTGCTGCTGCAAGACCCGCTGGGCCAGCTGCTACAATAATTACATCTGCTTCCATTTTCTTCATTGTTTTGTCCTCCATTACATTTTTATATTCTTTATACCATTAACGTTTTTTGAACTTACCACATTTTGTCAGACGTGTTGGCAGTTTTGGAACACGGCCGCTTGTCTGAATAATCGCTTCTGCTTCGCAGACTTCGATACACTTGCCACATTTTGTGCAGTCGAACTCGTCGATCATATGGATGTGACCTGCTTTACCTTCGATACATTCTGCTGGACATACATCTGCACATTCTTCACAGCCTTCGCAAAGGTTTGGATCAATGTAGATTGTTGTAAAGCATGTACATACGCCAGCCGGACATGTACGTTTCTTGATGTGGGCATCGAACTCACCAGCGAATCCTTCCAGCGCACCAAGAACAAAATCTGCTCCAACCGTTCCCACAGAACAGTTGCAGGAAAATGTCATGGCTTCGCCGATTTCCTTCATCATAGGCATGCCTTCTTTTGTACCTTTTCCACTTGTGATGTCTGTGATGTGCCCATAGATCTGGTTAAGACCTTCACGGCAGAAAGTACATTTGCCACAGCTTGTTTTTCTTGCTTCAAGAAGTCTCTTTTCAGCTTCCTGCATAAGGCACTTGTCGCTTCCAAGTACATTGATTGCGCCATCGCCAAGTTTTGTATCTGCATCGATCACTAATTCAGATGCTGATGCAGCTGTAATCAGTCCATGGCCAATCTCTACTGCTTTTGCATCTTCCACATCAACGATGTCCGCTAATTTTGTGCCAAAAGCCACTTTTGTCAGCGCAGCACCATTCACACTTACATAAGCACCTGGAACATATGTGCCTTCTACTGCTTCTGCAACAGCAAGCATTGTTTCCACATGGTGAAGTGCATGTTCACGGTAAGCATTTGCACTGATAAATGTATTTTCGATTGTGATGCCGTATGCTGCAGCTGCTTCTTTTAAGCTTTCTGCCAGTTCTGTCTCATCCTCTGGAAGAAGGAGACGAAGCTCTTTGGCATCCAATACATACCCAGTGATTGCAAGACCTGCTAACACTTTATCTGCCTGATCTTTTACTAATCCAAGAAGGATTTTCTTGCTGTCGCTGTTGTTGATGCCACAAGCAGCGATCAGATTTTCTGTTTTGTTTGCCTTTACGCATTCCCACTTTTGTGCAAGTGGTTCCGCGTATACGCCATATTCTTTGATGTTAGCAGAAGCAACTTTTTCGATCACTTCTGAAACGTTCATCTGTTTTGCCATTTCGTAAGCGCTCATTTTATGCTTCCCCCTTTACATCATTTGAAAATTCTGTCCAAAGTCTTGGTGTGTGAAGCTGTACACGAAGATCGCACTGTAAGCATCTTCCTGCTTCTGCACAGATGCTTTCTGCGCAGATACCGTGATCTACAAGACCAAAGTTGTCCTGGCGTTCTGCTGTAGGAGTTACTTCTGTACCGATACGTTTCTCATAACCAAAACCTTCTTTTTTGCCAATCCATGCATCTGGTGTTTCCACTGGAGCAAGGACTTCAGAGATGTCGCCATCTCCGCCAAGGAATCTGTCGATTTCTTTTGCTGCATCTCTACCGGAAGCGATGGCCTGTACTACAGATTTTGTTCCGTATACCACGTCACCAGCTGCAAAAATGCCTTCCACAGATGCTGCCAAAGATTTTTCTGCTACTACAATGCTGTTTCCTCTGCCAAGTTCAAGCCCTGCTTCTGCTGTAAGCTCTGGTCTCTGACCAACGGCAAAGATTACTACGTCTGCATCGATGTGATGCTCGCTGCCTTCTACCTTTTCAATGATCGCTCTGCGGTTTTCATCAAATGTGAAGGATTTTACATCCATAAAGTCTACACCAGTTACAGCATCTGTACCTGTGATTCTTTCAAATGTCTGAGCAGGATGAACGAAGATGCCTTCTTCCATACCCTGTTCGATCTCTTCATCATCAGCAGTCATTGCTTCTCTTGCTTCTAAGCAAGCCACATGGATTTCTGCTGCTCCGAGACGTTTTGCAGTTCTTGCACAGTCAAACGCTACGTTACCACCGCCTAATACGATGACTTTCTTGCCCTCTACTGTTTCTTTTGCATAGTCTGGGGAAATGATACCTTCTGCCGCAGCTGCTTTCACATCTTCTGCCAGCTGCATCAGGCTCGCACTTCTTAAGAAGTCGATATTTAATGCTGTGCCCTTAAGGTCTGCACCTTCCATAGGAAGTTTTACGCCCTGGTGTGCGCCTACAGCCATAAGCACTGCGTCGTATTCTTTTAATAATTCTGCTGGATTTTCAACTTTTGTGTTGCACTCAACTACAACGCCTGCTTCACGGATTACCGCTGCTTCTTCCTCAATGATTGTTCTTGGAAGTCTGTAGGATGGAATTCCGTAACCCATCATACCGCCAACTGTTGGAAGGGCTTCTTTTACTGTGACTGCGTGGCCCTGTTTTCTTAAGTAGTAAGCTGCTGTCATACCAGCTGGGCCTGCACCTACAACACATACTTTCTTGCCTGTGTCTGGAAGCTGTTTGCCTTTGCCCTTCCAAACAGAACCAGTATCCTGTTCAGCCGCAAAACGTTTGATGTTGCGGATAGACATTGCATCGCTAACTTCTGTACGCTTACATTCCAGCTCGCACACATGATTACAGATGTAACCCAGCGCTTTAGGGAATGGAACTTTCTCTCTGATTACAGCTGCAGCTTCATCAAACTTGCCTTCTTTTACATAGCGGATGTAACGTGGTACGTCTGTGTGAGCTGGACAGGCATTTTTGCATGGAATGAGGAATTCTTCTCTTGTTCCGTCTGCAGAGCTGTATACTTTCTTATCTCTGATAGTACCTGTTGGACAAACCTCTGCACAGGCTGTACAGAAACGGCAGTCTGCATCAATGAGCAGCTTGTCATGAAGTGTTCCAACATATGTCTCCATATCTTTCTTGCGGTAATCGATGACTCCTACACCACGAACTTTGTTGCAGGCTCTTACACAACGACCGCAGAGTACACAGCGGTTCATGTCGTGGATCAACAGTGGATTTTCTTCATTCATTTTGAAACCACGGCTTCTGTTTTTCACGCGGGCATTGTTTGCGCCGATGTACTGAATCAGTGTCTGCAGTTCGCAGTTACCGTATTTTGGACATGTAGAGCAATCTTCTGGATGACATCCTAAAAGAAGCTCTAATGCTAATGTTCTTAATTTGTTTACTCTATCGCTTGTGGTTGTGATCACAAGTCCGTCTTCTGCCTTTAACATACAGGAACGCTCTACCTGCTCACGGCCTTCTACTTCAACAACACACATTCTACAAGATCCATTCTCTGGCAAATCTGGATGATGACAGAGATGAGGGATGTAGATTCCGGCTTCTAAAGCGCATTCCAGCACATTTTTGCCTTCTGGAACGTCCAAACGCACGCCGTCAATGGTGATTACTGCCATTTCTTAATCCTCCTACAATTTCTATACCTACAAATTTTATCATTTCAACATTTGTTCTGCGCAAAATTGACACGCATTTTGCCTCTATGGTAAACTATATCACATAAAATCGTGTTTTTCTTCAAACATACGTTGAAAATTGCTTTTTATCCCAATTTCTTTTTCAACAATTGTTGAATGGAGGTAATCTTGTGAACCAAACAACAGAGCATATCCTGGAATTATATAAGACTTTGCAGCACTCAAAAGGACTGCGAGAGATTGCCGCAAAAGCGGAAAGCTACCTGAAACATCCTATCTCTATTCTGGATGCCAGCTACAACATCATTCAAGCTTCACCTATGATGACCAAGATCCCTTACGGTCTGGAGCACACCCAGTCAAGGACTTTCTTAACAGCATCCGAAGTAGAATCACTGAAACGACTGCAGATTGAGGATGAGATCTACAAGAGCAGCCGTGCCTTCTTATCTGTCAGTTCCGACCATCCAGACACCAACTGGATCTACTGCGCCATCCGTATCCAGAA
>JAZQSD010000063.1:0-22529 GCA_045629925.1 Eubacterium sp. | reverse complement strand
GAAGTAATCTCTGGTGAGACGAGCTTTCAGGTAGAATCTGAATCTCAAATAGATCTTTCTGATTGCATTCTGATGACCAGAGCGGAGAATTTAATCTACACCGGGCAGAAACACAAGCCTCCAGTAGCGGTAACATATCAACCTGAGAGTAGAGAACAGAGGATTACTTTGCTGGAAGGCACAGATTTTCTTGTAGAATATCATGACAATGTTAATGCCGGGACAGCAACTGTAAAAGTTATTGGGACAGGAAGTTATACAGGAACACTGGAAACAACTTTTGTGATTGGGGCAATTGATATTAGTCTGTGTGAAAACAGAATGTCCAAGACGACTTTTTATTACAATGGAAAGGCCCAAAAGCCAGGAGTTGCTGTTACATACAAGGGAATGCCTCTTGCAGAAGGTAAAGATTATGTGGTCTCTTATTCAGGAAATGACAGTGTTGGCACGGCTACATTGAACGTTACAGGAATCAATAATTTTTCCGGAGAATTCACAAAACAGTTTGAAGTGATCATGGATACAGTGGATTCACTATCTGCAACTACATCCTATGCCTATGTTCAGTTGAGCTGGGATGCAGTTTCTGGGGCAAGCGGATATGAAGTGTATCGCAGTGAATCCGAATCTGGAGATTATACAAAGATTGCCACAGTAACAGGAAAAACTTATAAAGACGAAAAGGTTTCTTACCAAAAAAAATATTATTACAAAGTTAGAGCATACATCTCAGGAAATGGTAAAAAAGAGTACACAGAATACAGTCCGATAGCATCTGTTTCTACGGATAAATGGACGTTGGATTTCTTAAGACAATATGAGGGATATCCATATGTGTACGGGGGAACAACAACAAATGGCTGGGATTGCAGCGGATTTGTAAGGTATGTAATGGAGAAACATTTTGATATATATTTGCCAAGAGTTTCCAGAGATCAGGCTAATTGTGGAACAGCGGTAGATACGAAAGATATTTCTCAGTGGAGACCGGGAGATCTGATCTTTTGGAGAAGTAATTCCACAAGCAATATCAGTCACGTAGGAATTTACCTAGGAGACGGGCAAATGATCCATGCAGTTAATCCGAAAAGGGGCACTGTGATTCAGAATGTGCAGTATTACGAGAGCTGGGACGGAAGTAACCGCTTGGCAAAAGTAAGAAGAGTTCTGGACTGGGATTAATAGATAGAATAAATATTTCTTAAAACGGAGAAGATTATTTTGGTGAAAAGTTGGGGAACAGGAAGATTATTTAGAATAGGTATCACAGCTGCAATTGTTTTTGCCTGTGCTTTTATCTTTGGGATTGGATCTCAGGCCGCAAGCGTGGACGAAGAAGAGTGGGGAATCACTTCTGTCATGGGAGCAGTTTTGGATAAGGGCAATGTGCAGGAAACAGAAGGCGGATTTGATGTGGAGGTTCCAGACAGTGTTGTAGCTGGGACTCAGTTGGAGACTCCTGTTGAAGGAAACACAGGATTTGTAGTAGAAGAAATGCGGTCTGTAGATATTGGTGAGCTGTGTGAAATCGCGGTGCAGCCAAAAGGATATGTTTATTCCGGGCAGTATTTGGAACCAACTGTGACAGTTGTATACAAAGACCTTGCAACTGGTCAGATGAAGATGTTGATTCAAGATAAAGATTTTCTTGTAGAATACGAAAATAATAAAAATGCTGGTACAGGACTGGTGACTGTTACAGGTATCGGGCAGTATACAGGTGTGAAAACTGCTGAATTTTCTATCAGACAGAAATCCATTGAAAATTGTTCTCTGTTAATTGATGATAAAGCTGTTTATGCGGACGGAAAAGAAAAGAAACCTGCAGTAACAGTATTTTATAAAGGTGTTCCATTAGCTCAGAATACAGATTATAAAGTTACTTATTCTGATAATGTAGGCGTTGGAACAGCTAATGTTTCTGTGCAAGGCATAGGCAATTGGTGTGGAAGTATTTCCGGAACATTTACAATCAAATATAATGCAGTGAAAGACTTGTCATATGTTCCAACAAAAGGGATGATCTCTTTAACATGGGGAAAAGTAGCTGGAGCTGAAGGGTATGAGGTGTTTAGAAGCACTAGCCTCGAAAATGGGTATGTTAAATTAGCAGATGTAAAAACCAATACATATACAGATGGAAGTGTATCTTTTGATACTACTTATTTTTACAAGATCAGAGCTTATGGTTTAATTGAAGAAGAAAGAAAAGAGGGCGCTTTTTCTGCTCCTTTAAAAGTTTCTTCTGAGAGCCAGGTAGCATCTTTGATCACTCCATATGAAGGAGTCAAGTATGTATATGGCGGTTCTTCAAGCAAGGGCTGGGACTGCAGTGGTTTTACACAGTGGATCATGAAGAATAAATTTGGTGTGGATATTCCAAGAACATCTCGCGATCAGGCAAAAATTGGTGCAAAAGTAAATATGAACAATCAGGCAGAATGGCTTCCGGGCGATCTGATCTTTTTCTCGAAAGGCGGACGTGTTTGTCATGTGGCTCTATATATTGGTGATGGCAAAATGATGCATGCATCAAGTACATACAAAAAGACAGTGATTGTTGATGTGGATGATTACAACAGAAGATGCATAGCTAATAAGATGTCAGGTGTTCGCAGAGTATTGTAGAGCTGCTTGATTTTGTGTAGAATATAACCGACGATCAGTATTAGGACAATCTAATATCTGATGGTCGGTTTTTTGTATGGATTAGATTGTGAAAGGAAAGTTGTAATGAGAGCAACAGTTTTAATAGACAATATATCAAAGAATGAATTGACTGCAGAGTGGGGGCTTGCTATTCACATTGAGTACAATGGCCAACAGATTCTTTTGGATACAGGAACGACAGGTGCTTTTTCGGACAATGCAAAGGAACTTGGGATTGATCTAGAAGAAGTGGCTTTTGGTGTTTTGTCTCATGCGCACTATGACCATGCAGATGGAATGGATACTTTTTTTGAAGTGAATAAAACAGCTCCATTTTATCTTCGCGCTGGTTCTAAAGAAAATTGCTATGACTATGATGAGGCTGAGCCAGAAAGCGCAAGATATATCGGGATTAAAGAAGGTACACTGGAAAAATATAAGGATAGAATCCGTTATGCGGATGGCGATTGCAAGATCCTTGACGGTGTTTACCTGATTCCACATAAAACAGAAGGATTAGAAAAGATTGGCGAAAAAGCACATATGTATGTTTTAGAGGGTGAAGACTTCATTCCCGATGATTATTCACACGAACAAAGCTTAGTGCTTGAAACCTCAAATGGTTTGGTTATTTTTAACAGCTGTTCCCATGGAGGCGCAGATAATATTATAAGAGAAATCGAAAGTACTTTTGTGGGGCAGAAGATATATGCGATTGTAGGTGGATTCCACCTGTATAAGTCATCTGAAGAAGAAGTGAGAGCACTTGCCAGAAGAATTAAGGATACTGGAATTGAGAAAGTGGTAACAGGGCATTGTACTGGTGATGCAGCCTATGGAATTTTAAAGGAAGAATTAGGCGAATGTTTGGAACAAATTTACACCGGTCTTGTTATGGAAGTATAAAAATGTTATAGAAGTCAAAAGGAGTTGGTTTTTCAGCTCCTTTTTTGTGTTTTTGATGGTTCGTGTGCCGTCTGCGCAAAAAAAGAGATATCTTTCGATGTCTGCGCAAAAAAAAGAGATATCTTTCGATATCTCTCAAAAAAAAGAAGCGCGAGACGGGACTCGAACCCGCGACCCCGACCTTGGCAAGGTCGTGCTCCACCAACTGAGCCACTCGCGCATAAATATGTGTTGTGCTAAGCACAAGTAGTAATATACATGAAGCTTGAAAGAATGTCAACGCTTTTTTTACAAAAAAATAAAGTTCGAATTTTGCGTAAGTTTTCAGATAATTACATGTCGATAAAAAGCGAATTTGTGACAGTTCCAATGGAAGAAAATTGAAGTTCTTTTTGAAATAAGGTATACTAAATTTTGGTTTGTAAAGATTATAGTTTGTATAGGAGAAACCAAATGGAAAAACAAGATTTTGTTTTAACTGAATATATCAACAATGGCATTCAAGGGATTATGAGAGATATTGTGAAAGCAACGTTTAAAGATCCTGCAGAAAGCATTTATATGGGAAAATTTGCGATTGCAGTGAAACGAGGAGTGGAAATTCGTCAGAAATTAGATGAGCTGGGTGAACACATTCCTCCATTTATTATCTGCAGTATTACTTCAAAATGCAATCTGCACTGTAAAGGCTGTTATGCAAGGGAGAATAATATCTGTTCAGATAATGAAGTGAAGAATCAGCTGACTGCACAGGAGTGGGGCAACATTTTTGCGGAGGCAAAGCAATTGGGAATCAATTTTGTGCTTTTGGTAGGTGGCGAACCGCTGATGCGTCCAGATGTACTTGAGGAGGCGGCCAAGTATCCTGAAATTATGTTTCCAATATTTACCAACGGAACAATCATGAATGAGCAGTATTTGCAGTTTTTTAAGAAGAATCGCAATCTGGTACCGATCATCAGTGTGGAAGGTCATGAACAGGCTACAGATGATCGTCGTGGTCAAGGGACATACGAACTTTTGGATCGAACCATGGACGTGTTAGAAAGAGCCCATCTCCTTTTTGGAACATCGATTACTGTTACAAGAGAAAATATGCAGGAAGTTTTAAGCGAGACTTTTGTGCAGGAATTGCTGGATAAAGGGTGCCGCGGAATCCTCTATATTGAATATGTTCCAGTTGATGAAAAGAGTATGGAACTGGCGCCGACGCCTGAAGATAATGCGTATATTGAGAAAACAGTGGAAGGCTTGCGAAAGACTTTTGACAGAACATTGTTTATCAGTTTTCCAGGAGATGAACACAAAAGCGGCGGCTGTCTCGCTGCAGGAAGAGGATTTTTCCATGTAAATGTTCATGGCGGGGCAGAACCATGTCCGGCAAGTCCATATTCAGATCGCAACGTAAAAGACATCGGACTTAGAGAGGCGTTGAAAAGTCCACTTTTTAGAATTCTTAGAGAAGAGGAGATTCTGATGGAGGACCACGCTGGCGGTTGTGTGCTTTTTGAAAACAAGGAACGAGTAGAAGCTCTTATGAAGGGTAAATAAATTAAAAAATATTAAGGGTTTTTGCCAAGTTCGCAAGACAATTAATTAAAAAAATGTTATACTACGATTTAGTGTAAAAAGATTCGCAGGAAAAATATTTTTCCTCGAAGTAAGGATAGAAAGGATACTGGATAATATGGAAGAAAAATTAATGGAAACAACACCTGTTAATGAATCAATGGATGATCTTGCAAAAGAATTAGAAGAATCCTACAAAGTAATGGGAGATGGAGAATTTGATACAGATACACTTCTTGCTTGGCAGAAAATCAAAGAATATGAAGCATCTAAAGAGATTCTGACAGTTGAGATTACAGGTATCGTTAACAAGGGTGTCGTTGCTTTGGTAGAAGGCATTCGTGGATTTATTCCGGTTTCCAGATTAGATATCAAACATGTAGAAGATACTAATCCATGGCTTGGAAAAGAAGTGCGCGTTCGCGTAATTCAGGCTGACATGGAAAATAATAAATTGGTTCTTTCTGCTAGAGAAATCTTAAAAGAAGAAGCGAAAGAAGAAAAGAAATTAAAAATTTCCAATATCAAAGTTGGTGAAGTGTTAGAAGGAACTGTTGAGAAACTGGCTGACTATGGTGCGTTTATCGATCTTGGCGATGGTATCACAGGTCTTTGTCATATTTCACAGATCAGCCTTGAAAAGATTAAACATCCAAAGGTTGCTTTAGACGAAGGTCAGAAAGTAACTGTAAAAGTTATCAAAAATCAGGATGGCAAAGTAGGTCTTAGTATTAAGGCGCTTCTCGAAACGGAAATCCAGGAAGAAGAAGTTGTGGAATATGAACTTCCTAAATCTGAAGCAATCGGAACATCTCTGGGTGATCTGTTCAAAAATTTGAAATTCTAAAGAGTAAAGGGGTTTTTTATAATGGCAAATGAAGTAGTAAATAACGTAGAAACAAAAGACGAGGTGTTTCGAACAACTAGTCACATGTTGGACGAAGCTACCTTTATGGAAGTAAAACAGTATATTTTTCCAGTTTTTAAACAGAAACTGATCATGACAATCTCAATCATTGCGATAATCGTAGGTGTGATTTGTTTTGCTGCGCTTAGCAAATATGTAATCGGTATTATTTTGATTGTATTTGGTTTGCTGATTTTATTGGATTCTCTTGTTGCCCGCGGCAGAGCAGTGCGCAAGTCTATCAAGCAGATCCGTCAGCTTACAGGAAAAGATCATTGTACATACAACTACACATTAAATGAAAAGGATCTGTTTGTTCGTTGTATGGAGACAAATCAGAACGAACACATTCCATATACAAATCTTGTTCGCAGAACAGAAACAAAAAATACAGTAATTCTTTTCACAAAAGAAAGTCGTATGATTATTTTCCGCAAAAATAAACTTAGCGATAAAGAAAAGAAAGAGATGCTTAGAATCATCGATGAAAGATGTCCGGAAATGACATATGTGCCACATAAGGGATTTGATGGAAAATAATAGAAAGCAGAAGCTGCCATATCTACGAGGAGTTCGTAGATGGGGCAGCTTTTTTGATGAGCGGGTTCGTGTGCCGTCTGCGCAAAAAAAAGAGATATCTTTCGATACCCCAAAAAAAAAAGAAGCGCGAGAGGGGACCCGACCCCGCGACCCCGACCTTGGCAAGGTCGTGCTCCACCAACTGAGCCACTCGCGCATAAACATATGTTGTGCTAAGCACAAAATGTAATATACACGAAAGTCTGACAATTGTCAACAACTTTTTTGAAAGTTTTAGCATGATTTTTTTTCTGCCTTCATACAATGTAACAATTCCCAAGAGTTTTGGTATGTACAGGAGGCGCCCACAATGAGTGGAAGAACAAAAATATTTGTGTTTCATATGAAAGAATTGATTTATACACTGGTCTTTATTGCTTTAGCAATCGTCTTGATCTTGCTGCTTGTTTTTATGTTTGGACCTGGACGAAATGATAAAGTAGAAACTTCAAGCATTTACAATCCAGGCGTTTACACTTCCACGATACAAGTAGAGGGGCAGGCCATTGATGTGCAGGTGTTGGTGGATCGAGATCATATCAATTCTGTTTCTTTTGTGAATTTGGATGAAAGTGTTGCCACCATGTATCCTTTGATGGAGACGTCCATGAAAAGCATAGAGAAACAGATTTGTGAAAATCAATCAGTAGAGACAGTTACATATTCTGAAGACAGTCAGTATACGACAAGGATGCTGTTAAGTGCAGTGGAAAGTGCGTTGGATAAAGCTAAGGCTGAAAGGGTAGAAGCGGGCAATATGATAGTTGATTAAGTGTTTTAAACAATAAAAAAGCTGAAGTCAATTTCCTGTTTGGAAATAAACTTCAGCTTATCTTGCTAATATAATGTTTTGATTATTCAGTTGGTGTAACTGTGCCAAAATTATCGATTGCAGATGTGTCAACTTCTGTTTTTACTTTTGGCTGTTTTGCCTGATAATCTTTAACTGCAGAGAATGCAACCCATGCAATAAATGCAGCAACGATTACAACTGCAAGAACTTTAATGGCAACTTTTTTCTGTTTGCCTCTCTTGACAGTTTCTTTGCGAACTTTTTTCTCTTCTTTATATTTATCTACTTTTGCCTGACTCATATGTAAAAACTCCTTTATGGTTAATATCGATTTTAGTATCTAAGAAAACTTAAACACCATAACAGTATACACTATTTTTATCTGTGGTCAAAGGTTTTTCTGTGAAAAAACTGTGTTTTATCCAGAAATAACATTTGGGGAATTGAATCCATGTGTTTGCGCGGAAGTATTTAACAAAAGTCTTTTTATTTAGTGTGTAGAGTGCTATAATACTTCAGACTAGGTGCATTATAAAGTTTAATGCGCTAAAGCAGAAAAGGAGGGTCATTATGAGCTACGCGGATAAAGTGTTTATAGATATGTGTAACGATATTATTCAAAATGGTACAAGCACAGAAGGAGAGAAGGTTCGTCCTAAATGGGAAGATGGTTCTTATGCCTATACGATCAAGCAGTTTGGCGTAGTTAATCGTTATGACTTATCCAAAGAGTTTCCTGCTCTGACACTGAGAAAGACAGCTATTAAGAGTTGTACAGATGAAATGCTTTGGATCTGGCAGCAGAAATCAAACAACATCAATGATCTGCATTCAGGTGTATGGGATGAATGGGCAGACGAGACTGGTTCCATCGGTAAAGCGTACGGATATCAGATGGGCGTGAAGCACCAGTATAAAGAAGGTATGATGGATCAGGTGGATCGCGTTATTTATGATCTTAAGAACAATCCATACAGCCGTCGTATCATGACAAATATTTATGTACATCAGGATCTGCATGAAATGAATTTGTATCCATGTGCATACAGCATGACTTTTAATGTTACAAAGAAACCTGGATGTGACAAGTTGGTGTTAAACGGTATTTTGAATCAGCGTTCACAGGATATTCTGGCAGCAAACAACTGGAATGTTTGTCAGTATTCCGTTCTGCTCCACATGCTGGCGCAGGTATGCGACATGCAGGTGGGAGAGTTTGTTCACGTAATCGCAGATGCGCACATTTATGACAGACATATTCCTTTGGTTAAGGAACTGATCACACGTGAGCCATTGACGGCACCTACATTCTGGCTGAATCCAGAGATTAAAGACTTTTATCAGTTTACACGTCACGATGTGCGTCTGGATGGTTATGAGACACATCCGCAGATTACAAATATTCCAATTGCCGTTTAGGAGGAACAGATGAATTTAATTGCAGCAGTAGATAAAAACTGGGCCATCGGCCTTAACAATAAATTGCTGGTTAGCATTCCAGCAGATATGAAGTTTTTCCGTGAGACAACTACTGGAAAAGTGGTTGTAATGGGAAGAAAAACACTGGAAAGTTTTCCAAATGGACTTCCATTAAAAAACAGAACAAATATTGTTCTTACTTCTGACAAATCATACAGCGTGAAAGATGCTATCATCGTTCACACTTTGGAAGAATTGAGAGAAGAAATGAGCAAATATCCATCTGAGGATATCTATGTGATTGGCGGGGAAAGTATTTATCGCCAGCTTTTAGATGACTGTGATGTTGCTCATATTACTAAGATTGATTTTGCATATGATGCAGATGCGTACTTCCCAAACCTTGACGAAAAAGAAGAATGGGTAATTACAGCTGACAGCGACGAGCAGACATATTTTGACCTGGAATATTATTTTTATAAATATGAAAAAAAGAAGGCGTAGTTAATGAGTGATTTTCTTTTCAGCGTCAATGTAACCGTGCCTATCTTTTTGGTAATGGTAATTGGTTATTTCTTGCGACGCATTGGAATGCTCAATGATAATTTTGTTACCATAGCAAATAAATTCAATTTTAAAGCGACTTTGCCTTTTATGATTTTCAAGGACATGGCATCTGTAGATATCATGCATGTGTTTGATCTAAAATATGTGCTGTTCTGTGCTGTGGCGACGTCCATATGCTTTTGGGGCGTATGGGGGCTTGCGAAAGTTTTCATGAAAGACAAGTCTTTAATCGGAGCATTTACGCAAGGTTCTTTCCGAAGCAGTGCGGCGGTAATGGGACTTGCATTTATGCAAAATATTTATGGCGATTCTGTAATGGGATCACTGATGATCATTGGTGCAGTGCCTCTGTACAATATGTATTCTGTGATAGTGCTTACTTTTGAAGGAGATCATCCTGAGGGCGCAAGGGATACAAAGAGATTTGGACAAGCATTGGTCAATATTATAAAAAATCCGATTATTATTGCTGTGATTTTAGGAATCGCAGTGGCATGTCTTGGCAATCCGCTTCCATCAATGGTTAATAAAACTGTTGGTATGGTAGGACAGATGGCTACACCATTAGCTCTAATCGTTCTAGGAGCAAGCTTCGAAGGAAGAAAGGCTTTACAGAAGATCAAGCCTACGATGGCGGCTGTGTTTATCAAACTTGTTGCCCAGGCTGCAATTTTTATTCCTATTGCAACAGCTTTTGGTTTCAGCGGTGAAAAATTAGTTGCCATTGTTATCATGCTGGCTGCACCTGTTGCGCCAAGCAGTTATATCATGGCCAAAAGTATGAATAATGACGGCGTTTTGTCTGCAAGTATCATTGTGGCTTCCACATTGCTTGCGTCGGTTACGCTGACGTTTTGGATTTTCTTACTTAAGACATTAGGCCTGATCTGATCAGGTATCTAGATATATAACGTATGGCAGCCTTTAGAGATTGTCATAACGAATAACAGGAGAGAAGAATTATGGAAATAAAAGGAACAAAACTTTTTGTAAAAGCCCTGAAAGAAGAAGGGGTAGATACAATTTTTGCATATCCTGGCGGAACAGTTACAGACCTTTTTGATGAGCTG
Source organism: Eubacterium sp. (assembly GCA_045629925.1). GTDB lineage: Bacteria > Bacillota > Clostridia > Lachnospirales > Lachnospiraceae > Brotonthovivens. The sequence goes on along the minus strand of JAZQSD010000063.1, from coordinate 12,067 downwards.
TATCTGGACAACCAGATTGATGTTGTTCTTCCAAGACACGAGCAGGCTCTTGTACATGCGGCAGAAGGATATGCCCGTGAGACAGGAAAAGTAGGCGTGTGTCTCGTAACAAGCGGCCCTGGTGCCACAAATACAGTTACAGCAATCGCAGATGCTTTTTACGACAGTATTCCGCTGGTTGTGTTTACCGGACAGGTGCCACTTGGGTTGATCGGCAACGATGCTTTCCAGGAAGTTGATATTGTAGGTATTACAAGAAGTATCACAAAATATTCTGTGACAGTAAAAGACCGCAAGGAACTTGGCAGAATCTTAAAGATGGCGTTCCACATTGCTCAGACAGGCAAACCAGGCCCTGTTCTGATCGATCTTCCAAAAAACGTTCAGACTGCAATGGGGCCATCTGAATATCCTGATAAAGTAGAGATCCGCGGTTATAAGCCAGCATCCGGTGTCCATATGGGACAGTTGAAAAAGGCTTATGATCTGTTAAAATCTGCAAAAAGACCAGTTATTCTTGCAGGTGGCGGTGTAAAACTGGCTGGGGCACAGAAAGAACTGGCAGCTTTTGCTGAAAAAATGAATATTCCGGTTGTTACAACTGTAATGGGTAAAGGCGCCATTGCAAGTGACAATCCTTGCTATATTGGAAATGGTGGTCTTCACGGCCGATATGCTGCCAACATGGCAGTGTCAAAGTGTGACCTTCTGCTTTCCATTGGTTCCCGTTTTAACGACAGAATTACGGGAGATCTGAATGAGTTTGCGCCAAAGGCAAAAATCATTCACATCGACGTTGATACTGCATCTATCTCACGTAACGTTGTAGTAGATGTGCCTATCGTAGCTGATGCAAAACTGGCTTTGGGCAATCTGGTTGAGATGGCACAGGAAAGAGAATTGCCAGACTGGTTCGCACAGATTGATGAGTGGCAGAAAGAAAATCCACTTGAAATGTGCAGAGACAAAGGCATGAATGCGCAGATGATCATGGAAGGTTTGAATGCTTCCTTTGATGAAGTTACATATGTAACGGACGTTGGACAGCATCAGATGTGGGCAAGCCAGTATCTGGATGTAAACGAAAAGAAAACAATTATCACATCTGGCGGTCTTGGCACAATGGGATTCGGTTTTCCTGCAGCAGTAGGTGCTAAGATTGGTAACCCTGACAAGCCTGTGGTATGTATTACTGGTGACGGTGGCTTCCAGATGAATATGCAGGAGATGGCAACTTCCGTTGTGAGAAAAGCACCTGTTATCGTATGTATCTTAAACAACCATTATCTTGGTATGGTGCGTCAGATGCAGGAACTTTTCTATGACAAACATTATTCTGCAACATGTCTTAACAGACGAAAAGATTGTCCTGATTTCTGTAAAGGACCAGGGGAACAGTGCCTGCCATATGTTCCTGATTTTGTAAAATGGGCAGAAAGCTATGGCGTGAAAGCAATCCGTGTTACAAAAGAAGAAGATATCCTTCCTGCAATTGAGTTTGCAAAAAACAACAAAGACACAAGTACTGTCATTGACTTCTTGATCGCAACAGAAGACCTTGTTTTACCAATGGTTCCAGGCGGCAAGCCAATGAACGACATGATCTTAAAGTAATGGAGGTAGGAATCGATGAAAGATAGATGGATTGCATTATATGTAGGAAATGAGGTCGGTGTACTGGCTAAAGTATCTGGCCTGTTTTCCGGAAAAGCATACAATTTAAAAAGTCTTACTGTAGGTACCACAGAGAGAGAAGATACATCTCGCATGACAATCTGTGCTACTTGTGACGATATAACATTCGAACAGATCAAAAAGCAGCTGAACCGTATGGTGGAAGTTATCAAGGTTATGGACCTGACAGATAAACCAATCCATATGAAAGAGATTCTGTATGCCAAAATAAAAAAATGTTCCGAGAAGGATTTGGCAGCAGCATTTCGAATTGCGCAGGTATTTGACGTAAAGGTTATCGATATCGGCGAGGACAGCGTGCTTATGGAATGTATGTTGAAAGAGCACAGAGTAAACGAGTTGATCAGTCTTTTGAAAAAACGTTTCAAAGACATTGAAGTGGTGCGTGGCGGTGCTGTTGCTATTGAATCAATCAGCACATCCAGCAGATAAAGATTGAAAGGAAGTAAGAGAGATGGAAAAGAAAAATATTGATTGGAGCAATCTGGATTTCGGATATAGAAAAACAGATTACAGATTTGTAGCAAATTACAAAGATGGCGCATGGGATGAAGGTGAACTGACAACAGATGCTAATATCGTTATGAACGAATGTGCAGGAGTTCTTCAGTACGCACAGACTGTTTTTGAAGGTATGAAAGCATATACTACGGTAGATGACAAGATCGTAATTTTCCGCCCTGACTTAAATGCAGAACGTATGAAAGATTCTGCGGAAAGATTAAGAATCCCAGCTTATCCAGTGGATAAATTTATCGAAGCTGTAAAAAAGGTTGTAAAAGCAAACGCTGCCTATGTTCCACCATATGGCTCCGGTGCATCTCTTTATTTACGCCCATATTCTTTTGGTATTGATCCTGTTATCGGTGTAAAACCAGCAAAAGAATATCAGTTCCGTATCTTAGCAACACCTGTAGGACCATACTTTAAGGGTGGTATCAGACCACTTACAATCCGTGTGTGCGACTATGACCGTGCGGCACCTAAGGGAACAGGACATATCAAAGCAGGTCTTAACTATGCCATGAGTCTGTATGCGATTACAGAAGCCCATGAACTGGGATTTGATGAAAACATGTATCTTGATGCAGCAACAAAAACAAAGGTTGAAGAAACTGGCGGAGCGAATTTCTTGTTTGTAACAAAAGACGGTACAGTTGTAACTCCAAAATCTGACACAATCTTACCATCTATCACACGCCGTTCTCTGATCTATGTTGCAGAGCATTATCTGGGACTTAAGGTAGAACACCGCGAAGTTTACAAAGAGGAATTGAAAGATTTTGCAGAATGTGGTCTTTGCGGAACAGCAGCAGTAATTTCTCCAGTTGGCAAGATCGTAGATCACGGTGAAGAGATCTGCCTGCCAAGTGGTATGAATGATATGGGACCTGTTTGTAAAAAACTGTATCAGACATTACTTGATATCCAGCACGGCAAGCTTGAAGCTCCAGAAGGCTGGATCCATGTGATCGAATAAAAATAACGAAGGCTATGAAGTTTGCTGGGGTAAAAACCCTGGTAGACCTCATAGCTTTTTTGTTGTCCATTTGAATGCGTGTGAAATACAGTGTTTTGAAGGAAGATGTTATAAATTTAATACAAGCAATGTGCATATAGTGGTCATAGAATGAATCTGACAAGGAGGAAATTGTACAGATGAATGCCAGAAAGGAAGATTGTGCCAAAGCAAATTGTTTGCATAGAGATATCCTGAGAGTACAGCAAGAAGAGACAGAGCTAGGGCTGCTGCAAGTAAATGTGACAACTGATCAAGGGATGTATCCCATTTCGGATGCATCAGTTCAGATTTTTTATACAGCGGTTCCTGAAACTCGACTTCAGGAGATGATTACAGATGAGTCGGGGCAGACTGGGCAGTTCCAGCTTGATGCACCTCCTAGAGAATGGTCTATGACACCGGAAGGACAGCAGCCATATGCGGAATATAGCGTGTTGGTAGAGGCTGTTGGTTATCAGAGCGTACTGGTAACCGGAGTGGAGATTTTCTCAGGAGAGTTGGCGATATTGCCGGTTGTGATGGAAACGATGATTCCTCCTGCGGAACAACAGACTGTGATTGTGATTCCTGCTAACACCTTGTTTGGAAGTTATCCGCCCAAAATTGATGAGGCAGAGATTAAGCCTGTCAATGAGTCTGGCGAGATTGTTCTAAGCAGAGTGGTGATTCCGGAATTTGTAATCGTTCACGATGGACCGCCAGAAGATCGAAGAGCTAGAAATTATTACGTGCGTTACCGTGATTATATTAAAAATGTGGCCTCATGCGAAATTTATTCCACTTGGCCGGAGGCAACATTAAGAGCTAATATTTTGGCGATCATGTCTTTTACTTTAAATCGAGTGTATACGGAATGGTATCGGAACAAAGGTTATGATTTTACGATTACATCATCTACCGCATACGACCACAAGTGGGTGTATGGACGAAATATATATTCCAATATTTCCCGAATTGTTGACGAAATGTTTCCAAATTATTTGTCCCGACCAAATGTGAAACAGCCAATCCTGACGCAGTATTGTGACGGGCAAAACGTGTCCTGCCCAGGATGGATGACCCAGTGGGGGTCAAAATATTTGGGGGATCAGGGTTATTCAACAATTGAAATTCTGCGCTATTTCTATGGTAATAACCTGTATATAAATACAGCAGAGGAGATTTCGGGAGTGCCAGCTTCCTGGCCAGGATATGATCTTGTGATTGGATCCACTGGCCCTAAGGTCCGTCAGCTACAGGAACAGTTAAATGCAATCGCCAAAAATTATCCGGCTGTTCCCACTGTGCGGGTGGATGGAGTCTATGGGCCAAATACATCGGAATCAGTACGGACGTTTCAACGGATTTTCGATCTTCCGCAAACAGGAATTACAGATTTTTCAACTTGGTATAAAATCTCCCAAATTTATGTAGGGGTAACTAGAATTGGAGAATTAAGGTAAATGTCTGCGTGTTCTGTTTTTGTGTGGAATTTACTTTTTGATTTTACGATTAAAAATTTATTTTTAGAAATGCAAAATTATATCAGAGACCGGATTATAGGTCTCTGATTTTTTTATACTACAACCAGATTCAAGGTTGCCAAAAAATTGTGGTGACAAAATTTTTAGATAAAGGAGAGATGGCTGTATGAAAAATAAAATTATCGCTGTAGATTTTGATGGGACATTGTGTAATGACTGTTATCCGGGGATTGGAGCACCTAATAAAACGCTGATAGCAGCCATCCAAAACTGGAAAAAGAGAGAGTGCCAGTTGATTTTGTGGACTTGCCGATGTGGAGAGCGGTTAGAAGAAGCTGTGGAGTGGTGTAGACAGCAGGGTGTTGAATTCGATGCAATCAATGCCAACGTACCAGAAATTATCGAAAAGTATGGAAGCGATTCAAGAAAAATATATGCGGATCTTTATTTGGATGATAAGTCAAGATGCTTAAGAAGCGGGTGTTGATGGAACAGTATGCGAAAATGGTTGATGAGAAGAAGGAGAAATATTATGGAAAGAAGATATGAAAATAGACAGATCGATCTTGGAACATTATTAACATATGTATTGCTTTCAATGGGGTTTGCAGTTGGGGCAATTGTTGCGGTAGCGCTTGTTTTTGCAGTGGATATCCATGTGTGGAATCCGACAGCAATCATTACAGCATTTTTTGTAATCACCGGTGGAATCAGCGGTCTGTTTATACTATTAAAATAGGCGTCGGGGAGTGTATCCTTTGTTGACAATAAGCCTGACATCTCATTATAATTGTTTGTATACCAAAGGGTTTAGGAGGCGTACAAATGAGAAAAACAAGCATTGCAAAACGCTTTGTAACATATATAGCAGCAGGAGTTATTTTGACAGGTTCCCTTTTTGCGGGAGCGAGCTTTGAGAGTTCTGCGGAATCATACATTAGATATGACAACATTATTATCCGTGATGGAGCAAATGGAGAGATTCAGGGTGGTATTGCAAAAGGTACGGAGGTAGAGATTGTTGAAACTGCGACAGGTTCTGATGGAAAACAGTGGAACCATGTAAGATATGCAGCCAATGGCACTACCCACGAAGGTTGGGTTCGAGCAGATCTTATGACAGAAGATAAGTCATTGATCGCACCTGATCAGCAGCAGGATGCAGCAGCGCAGACACCTGATGAGGAACCTGCTTCAGTACAGCCTGAGGAACCTGAAAGCCAAGAAGAGGATCCGGTTGAATCTATTGTTGGGGATGAATTGAAAGTGGTGATTCCACTGGCTTCTGTGTGTGGAGAAGGTTATGTGCTGTCTGGGGAAAAAGAGTTTGTGGTTTGCGACAAGACTCTTACAGTTGCAGAAGATTTTTCTGACGATGTGATTCCGAAAGATTTTGAGAAGCAAGAGATCTCTTTTGGCGAAGGCCAGGTAAAAGGTGTTTCTTACAAATATGGTGAAGTGGACCTTGTGTTCTTAAAAGATGGTACCGGAAAAGGAGAGTTTTTTGTTTGGGACAATGATAACCAGGTGGTATATTCTTTTATAAGAATATCCGCAGGAGAAAACAGCCTGATTCTTCTTGTTCCTTCTGAGGATGAGTCGGTTGCAAGTTCTTACGCAAAAACATTATACGCAGTTGACGAAGACACAGCAGTGGTGGCTTATCAGTTCGCACAGCAAGAAGAACTGATGGATATCGGTACAAATACAGCAGAGTATTTCTATGTATATGGTATGACAAAGAACAATCTGCCTTGTTGGTATCTTTTAGATGATGTTGAAAATACATACATTCGTGCAACAACTGATCTGGCAGTTGAATTGGATGTTCTGTCTGGAGAAGAGATTGTTATTCAGGATATGGATGCCAGTGGAACTCTTGAGAGAATGATCAATGTAGTAGTAGCGGCAATTCTTTTAATTCTGTTTGTGCTTGCAGTTGTTTTTTCTATTAGGAATGCTCGTGCACGTCGTGAATTGTATGAGTACGAGAATGATGATGAAGAAGATGACATCGAGGAGATGGGCTTTATCCAGCGCAGAAGAGAGGAACGCAAATATCGTCGTTTTATGGAGAATTTTGAAGAAGAAGGCGATGAGGATGTGGCAGACATTCTTCCTAAGAAAAAAGTGGAGGAATATCTGAAAGAACAGGAAGAAGCGATAGAGGATAAAAAACCACAAGCTCAGAATACAGATGTGCTTCCACCGGTTGACACTGTAATTTTAAAAGAGATTATGGCGGAGCAGGAAGCAAAAGAAGCTGAGGAGATGAGACTCGCTCTTGAGGAGGCGGTTGCCAAGGAAATGTCTATGGACGACTATGATATAGAGGTTTCAGATGACGAAGACTATGATCTTCTGGATGAAAACAGCGAAGAGGAAGAGAATCTTTTTGCTGCAGAACCTGTTGAAGAGGAGCCTGTTGAAGATGGAACTGTGGAAGTTGAAGCTACAGAAGTTGAACTTGTGCCAGAAGAAATCTTGAATGAAGAAGTTGTTTTAGAAGAAATGCCTGCAGAAGAAGCGGTTGAAGAGAATTTGGCGGAAGAAGCGGCTGTAGGAGAAGCTTCAGCAGAAAATTTAGCAGAAGATTCAATAGAAAATCTGGAAGAAGATTCTGAGGAAGCATCAGTAGAAGATGACGAATGGAAAGAACTGGAGTTTTTAGAAATCTAGTTTCCTTATTAAGAAACTTAATGACAAAAAAGTTAAAACATATTGGGGGTGCTGATTGCAAGCATCCCCTTTTTATTGACAATTAGTTTTTGCTGTTATATCATCTGTATAACACTGTCTGCGGAGGTAGACATATTAGCGGAAGTTCATAAGATAAGAATAAACAGGTAGGTAATTATGTATATTAAGATAGATTTTGACAGTGAAGTGGCTTTATATATGCAACTAAGGAATCAGATTGTAGTGGGGATTGCGAAACGCCAGTATAAAGAGGGAGATTCTTTGCCATCTGTTCGACAGCTTGCAGAGCAGATTGGGATTAATATGCATACGGTTAATAAAGCCTACAGCGTTTTGCGACAAGAGGGACTGATTCGCTTGGATAACCGAAAAGGTGCTGTGATTGCCTTGGATTATGACAAGCTTCATGCCATGGCAGAGGTTAATCGGGACCTTCATATCATCCTGGCAAAAGCGTGCTGCAAAAATATTACGCGAGCAGAACTTCATGCTATGGTAGACGACATATACGATGAATATCTTTATTAAATAGATTGGTAGTTAGGAGGCATAGATAATGATGCGACCATATACAAGTCAGGCTCAGGAGGCATTGACACAGGCTGCGAAAATTGCCGGAACAATGGATCAGAGCCATATCGGCACAGAACATGTGCTGGCGGGAATCTGTAAAGAAGGTACAGGCATTGCATCCAGCATTTTAGCAGAAGCATTTGTGACAAAAGAAAAAGTAATGGATTTAATAGATGAACTGATGATCCCTGGCAGAAAAGTTATGCTTAAGGATCCGGAGATGTTTACGCCTGAGACATTGCGCATGCTAGAAAGAGCCGATGCAGTGGCTGAACGTTTTGATAGCGCAAGTATTGGTACGGAACATTTACTGTTTGCAATGATTGAAGACAGAGACAGTGCGGCTTCTAGAATTTTGCACGCACTGAATGTGAATCCATCAAAAGTATACGAGGATATTTTGCAGGCTATCGGACAAGAGGCGCACTATTCAAAAGAAGAAAGCAAATCTTTTAAGACAGGAAAGAAACAGATTGTATCTCTTACACCGGTTTTGGATGCTTTTGCCAGAGACATGACTAAAATAGCTCAGGAACAAGGGCTGGATCCATTGATTGGCAGGGAGACGCAGCTGACAAGAATCATTCGCATTTTAAGCCGTAGAACAAAAAACAATCCATGTCTTATTGGTGAACCAGGTGTGGGAAAAACTGCGATTGTGGAAGGTCTGGCTCAACGTATTGCTGATGATCTGGTTCCAGATGTGTTAAAGAAGAAGCGCCTGCTTTCTCTTGATATGTCTGCACTTGTGGCTGGATCCAAGTATCGTGGTGAGTTTGAAGAGCGAATGAAAAATGTGATCCAGGAAGTAGAAACTGCTGGGAATATTATCCTTTTTGTAGATGAGATTCACACAATGATCGGAGCCGGCGGTGCAGAAGGTGCAATTGATGCCTCTAATATTCTGAAACCAGCTCTGTCCAGAGGCGGTGTGCAACTGATCGGTGCAACCACTATCCAGGAGTATCGAAAATACATTGAGAAGGATGCTGCGTTAGAAAGAAGATTCCAACCTGTTACTGTGCCAGAACCATCCATAAACGAAACAATAGATATTTTAAAAGGGCTCCAGTACCAGTACGAGTCCCATCATGGAGTTTGTTTCACAGAGGCAGCTTTAGTTTCTGCAGCCAAATTATCAGAACGTTATATCAATGACAGATTTCTTCCTGACAAAGCGCTGGATTTGATCGATGAAGCTGCATCCAAAGTAAGATTGGCAGGTTATGTAGTTCCGGCAACTATTGAAAAACAGAAGATTTTGTTACAGCAGCTAGAAGAAGATTTGGAAGTTTCTATTATAGAAGGGAATTATTCAGAGGCAAAGGAACTTCGTAAAAAACGTGCTGCCGCGCAGAAAAAATACAATAAGATTTTAGAGCGCTTCCAACAGGAACAGAACAAAAAGGAACTGGTTGTTGGGGAAGATGAGATTGCAGAGGTAGTAGCAGACTGGACCAATATCCCGGTACAGAAGATTACCGAAAAAGAATCCGAACGATTAAATAAGATGGAAGCGTTGCTCCACAAACGTGTTATAGCTCAGGAAGAAGCAATCTTGGCAGTATCCAAAGCAGTTCGCCGAGGCCGTGTTGGATTAAAAGATCCTAGTCGCCCAATTGGATCCTTTTTATTCTTAGGCCCAACAGGCGTAGGTAAAACAGAGATTTCAAAAGCACTTGCGGAAGCTGTCTTTGGCAGTGAACAGTCAATGATCCGTGTTGATATGTCTGAATATATGGAGAAACACAGTGTGTCTAAGCTGATTGGATCTCCACCAGGATATGTAGGTTTTGAAGAAGGCGGACAGTTAAGTGAAAAGGTTAGACGCAATCCATATGCAGTAATCCTGTTTGATGAGATTGAAAAAGCGCATCCGGATGTGTTTAATATTCTGCTTCAGGTGTTGGATGATGGCCGTATCACAGATTCTCAAGGAAGAACAGTGGATTTTAAAAATACTATCATCATCATGACATCTAACGCAGGAGCCCAGAACATCATTGAACCGAAAAAGCTTGGCTTTGGAGCAAGCGATGATGAAGAGAAGAACCATGCTCGCATGAAGGCTGGCGTTATGGAAGAAGTGCGAAGAATTTTCAAACCGGAATTTTTGAATCGAATTGATGAGACTATTGTGTTCCATGCATTGAATAAAGAACACATGAAGAAGATTGTTTCTCTGATGACAAGATCGTTGGAGAAACAGTGTAAAAACCAGTTGAATATTCAGCTGAACATCCGCGATTCTGTAAAAAAATACATTGTAGAAGAAGCTTTTGATCCGAAGTATGGCGCAAGACCACTTCGCAGAAAAATCCAGACTTGTCTTGAAGATGCGCTGGCAGAAGAAATACTGGCAGGAAGAGTTTCGGTGGGTGATCATGTGGATGTAGGTGTGCGCAATAAAAAAGTGCAGTTTTCAGTAAAAGAACAGCAGTAAAATAACAATTAGAAGAATCTATTTATAGGAAATAAGAAAATGGCAAAAGGAAAAACAACCATTTACTTCTGTCAGTCCTGTGGGCACGAATCCGCTAAGTGGATGGGTCAGTGTCCAGGCTGCAGAGAATGGAACACATTTGTAGAAGAAATTGTTGATAAGAAGATTGCAAGCGGCAAGGCTTCTGACAGAACCAATCCTGCCAAGGCAGTACCATTGGGCCAAATTGTAATGACAAAGGAAGAACGAATCCAGACAGGAATGAGTGAATTCGATCGTGTGCTGGGAGGCGGCATTGTGTCCGGCTCTCTGGTTTTGGTGGGCGGAGATCCTGGAATTGGGAAATCAACACTTCTTTTGCAAATTTGCCAGATTCTTTCCCATATGAACAAAAACACTTTGTATATTTCAGGAGAAGAGTCTTTGCAGCAGATCAAATTGCGAGCTGACAGAATTGGCAGTTTTACAGACAGTTTGAATCTTTTGTGCGAGACGAATCTTTCTGATATAAAAGCCGTTATTCAGCAAACTAAGCCACAGGTAATTGTGATTGACTCTATTCAGACTATGTACAGTGATGAGATTTCTTCTGCGCCAGGTAGTGTTTCTCAGGTTCGCGAGGCAACATCTGCATTTATGCAGATTGCAAAAGGAATGAACATAACAATCTTTATTGTAGGGCATGTAACAAAAGAGGGTGTTGTAGCAGGTCCAAGAGTGTTGGAACATATGGTGGACACTGTTTTATATTTCGAGGGAGATAGACATGCTTCTTATCGTATCCTTCGAGGTGTAAAAAATAGATTTGGTTCCACAAATGAAATAGGCGTTTTTGAAATGTGCAGCGAGGGGCTCCGCCAGGTAGAGAATCCTTCTGAGTATATGCTGAATGGAAGACCACAGGATGCAGCGGGTTCAATAGTGGCTTGTTTAATAGAAGGTACAAGACCGATTCTTTTGGAAGTGCAGGCGCTTGTGTGCAGAAGTAATTTTGGTATTCCTCGCAGAACAGCGGCAGGAGCAGACTTGAACCGTGTAAATCTTTTGATGGCAGTGCTGGAAAAACGAAATGGAGTACCACTTTCATCCTGTGATGCATATGTTAATATTGCCGGTGGTATCCGAATGACAGAACCAGCTGTAGATTTGGCCATGGTGTTGGCGCTGGTGTCCAGTTACAAAGATATTGCGATACCAGAAAAAACAATCTGTTTTGGAGAAGTAGGCCTTAGTGGAGAGGTTCGTGCAGTGTCAATGGCACAGCAAAGAGTTCTTGAAGCAAAGAAGCTTGGATTTAAAACATGTATTATGCCTAAGGCAAATGTAGCTGCTGTTGGAAAGATAGAAGGTATCAATCTGATAGGAGTTACAGATGTGGGTGATGCACTCCGAGCAATCCTTAAATAAAATCATGTCGAAAAAAAGTGAAAAAGTTGTTGACATCTAAAAAATGAAGTGATATTATTATCAGGCTGACGCGCTACGGAAGTGGTGCTAAAGAAAATAAAAAAAGTTGTTGACAAAGCGAAATTGTGATGATAAGATAGCAAAGTTGCTGAACAACAGCAAACGAACTTTGATAACTGAACAGTGAAATATCCTTGAAAGATTCTAAGAGAATAATTCAAAGAACAAGCATAATTATATGCAACCTTAAAACAGTAAAACGTT
>JAZQSD010000062.1:0-10006 GCA_045629925.1 Eubacterium sp. | reverse complement strand
CACATGTCTTTTTCGGAGCAGTGCCCTTGATAAAGTATTCTGTATGAGTATCTTCACAAATCTCTTCTGCCGGACGAAGCCCTGTCTTACTGCAGACTTTCACAGACACAATACCGTCTGGACGAGAGAACTTCTTGTTTTCCAGGTCGTCGTGGATACGGGACATTGCCTTCTTCCAGATTGTTCTTGAGAATCTGGTTCCGTCAAGGACTGTATTATCGTCATTGCCGCCCCATACCGCGCATGTGTAATATGGAGTATATCCAGCAAACAATGTATCTCTGTTATCAGATGTTGTACCTGTCTTACCAGCAATGGACATACCGGAGAAACTAGCCGCTCCACCAGTACCTTTTGACACAACATCCTGCATAGCATCTGTAAGAAGCCATGCTGTGGTTGGTTTGATAACGTTTGTTGTCTCTGGTGTATTGTCAATCAGCACTTTTCCTTCATGGTCAAGAACCTTCGTATACAGTCTTGGTTCTGTATATACACCATCGTTGGCAATTGCAGCGTATGCCGCTGTCAGCTCAATATTATAAACACCGCCGACACCACCAAGTGCCATAGCCTGTACATAGTCATCATCTGTCAGGGATGTAAATCCAAATTTCGCAAGGTAATCTGCGCCTGTCTGAACAGATATCTCTGTCAGCGTCTTAACAGCTACAACGTTAACAGAATCGATGATTGCATCTCGTACAGTCATAAGACCTGTATGCTTGTGGTTGTAGTTGTTTACTCGTTTACCTTCCTCATCGGAATAGGAGAATGGCGCATTGTCAACTGCTGTCGCCAATGTAAACTCTTCCAGATCAATCGCAGGTGCATAGGCACTTAAAATTTTGAATGTTGAACCTGGCTGTCTGATAACGTCAGTCGCACGGTTCAATGTCTTGCTGGCAGTTTTCTCGCCGCGGCCGCCTACAATGGCTGCCACTTCGCCTGTGTACTGATCAATCACAGTCATTGCAACCTGTGGCTGTGGAATAAATGTAACTTTCTCTCCAATTACTTCACCACCGCCATTAGCAAGCATCTCTGCCTTATATTCATCCAGTTTTTCCTGGGCTTTTTCTTCAGAGCTGAAATTGATGGACCAATCCCAGTTGTCATATTTCTTTCTATAGTAATACAACATGGTCTGGTCGCCAAAGTGCTCCAGGCTTCCGTCCGGACGTTCTATAGATAACGCATAGGAGAAAGAAACCCTTCTTGCCACATCATAGTTCTTATCATTGTTAACTTCTTCGTCACAGATTGCCTGGATGGCAGGCTGCTGTGTGGAATAGATTGTAAGACCTCCGCTGTACAGAGCCTTATAGGCATCCTCTTCAGAATAACCTGCTTTTTCCTGAAGGTCTGTAATAAGCACATCGGTCAATGCATCTACGAAATAAGAAGTAATGTTAGAGCTATTCTCTTCCTCTACATTAACTTTCTGAATACGTTCATATACATTGTCAGCCATAGCTTCGTCGTACTCAGCCTGCGTGATATAGCCCTGCTCTAACATATTGCCAAGTACTAATTTGCGACGATTTGCATTTTCTTCCGGAAAACTGATCGGATTGTAACTGTATGGATTCTTTGTGATACCGGCCAAAACAGCACACTCTGAAAGGTTCAGCTCGTCTACCTCTTTGCCAAAATATCTCAGAGAAGCAGACTGTACACCCAATGTGTTCTGTCCCATATTGATAGTGTTCAGGTAGTTCTCAAGAATCCAATCCTTGTCGATATTTGGTGATTTCTCCAGCTGAATCGCAAGATATAATTCCTGGATCTTACGGGTCCAACGTTCTGATTCTGTCTCATCAGTCCAACCGTCAAAAACATTGTTTTTCAACAGCTGCTGTGTGATCGTACTTCCCCCCTGAGAGAAATGGCCATTAGCAATACCTTTTGCAGCTGCTCGCATGATACCTATAACATCAATACCATTATGCTCATAGAAACGTTCATCCTCGATTGCCACAAAAGCATGCTGCAGATCCTTTGGCACTTCTTCCAGTGTTACATAGATTCTATTAGAACCTGCTGCAACCAATTCTGCAGTAACATTCCCCTCAGCATCATATACCTTTGTCAAAAATCCTGTTGGAATAACATCTTCGGTATTAATCTCTGGTGCTGCCGCAATGATACTTTGAACTTTCTTAGCTCCAAAAAAAGCTGCTCCAATCACCGCTAATATGCAAATTACAATTACTATCTTAAGCAAAAGCACTCCTGCAAACTTCTGTCTATGACCTGGTTTCGTAAGTGCATCCTGTTTTTTTCTGGTCCCTTTTTTACTATAATTCATAACATTATCCTCGCCAGTTTATCATTAGTACATCATACCATAAATGCTTGATTTTTCAAACCCATATTAAATTCTTAAGAAATTCGTAAAGTTACTATCATTATTATAGAAGGATTTTAGCAACATTCTTGCACTTTTTAATGCTCCTATGCTAAACTTAACTGCAGAAATCAAGTTGAGAGGTAGCCAGCATGGAAGTATACCGTTTTGTCTACGAAGGCGGACAAGGTGAGATTGAAGAAAAAAAATCCAGATTCATTGCCAATGTAAAACCAATCCAGACGGAAGAAGAAGCTTTGGAATTCTTGGCTCAAATGCGCAAAAAATACTGGGACGCACGCCACAATTGTTTTGCCTATGTTGCAGGTGACCACCATCAGCTTCAGCGATGCAGCGATGACGGTGAACCAGCAGGCACTGCAGGCCGACCTATGCTTGATGTTCTTCTGAGAGAAAACATCCACAACTGCATCGTAGTTGTTACCCGCTATTTCGGTGGCACACTTCTCGGTACTGGCGGATTAGTCCGTGCTTATCAGAAGTCCACCCAGGAAGGACTTGCTGCCAGCACTATTTTAGAGCTCCAGGACGGGGTTCACCTTACAATTCATACGGACTACAACGGCATCGGCAAGATTCAGTATCTTTTGGCAAAAGAACAGATCACCACTATGGACAGTCGTTACACAGACAAAGTGGAGATCGATGTTATGATCCCTGTAGGGAAAAAAGACCAGCTTTTGACAGATATTACAGAAGGCACTAACGGCACCGCTCGTTTTGAGGAACTGGCACAAGTTACTTACACCATCCACGACGGTCAAGTTGAAATTCTCTCATAAATTGTATACAAAAATCTTAATTTTTCTGTACAATTCAACTTTTTAAAAAAATTTTAAAAAAGTGCTTGCATTTGTTTTTTCCTTCATGTATAATAGCATTCGTTGAGAGACATAGGGCTATCGCCAAACGGTAAGGCAACGGACTCTGACTCCGTCATCTCAAGGTTCGAATCCTTGTAGCCCTGTTAAGAAAGCACCATGAAGATGGTGCTTTTTTCATTGTATAAGACATTTTTCAGGAGGTCGGCATGTATCATTTTTCCAGCCGAGTTCGTTTCAGCGAGGTGGATTGTAACCAGGAGCTAACACTCCATTCTATCCTTAACTATTTTCAGGATTGCAGCACTTTCCACTCAGAAGCTACACATATGGACATCACGGAATTAACTGAATATGGCTATGCATGGATCTTGGCTTCCTGGCAAGTTGTGATCAATCGCAAACCTAAGCTTGGGGAAGTGATCACAGCAAAAACCTGGCCTTACAATTTTAAAGGGTCCATCGGATATCGTAATTTCACTTTGGAAGATGCAGATGGCAATGTTTGCGCATATGCCAATACACTGTGGACATTTTTGAATTTAGAAACAATGCATCCTGCACGAATTCTTCCTGATGTTGTTGAGGCTTACCCACTTTCCCCACAGTTTCCAATGGAGACAGCGCCGAGAAAGATTGTCTTAGCTGGAGATGAAACTGCAGTATCCCCAATAACCGTTCAAAAATTTCAGATTGATGTAAATCAGCATGTTAACAATTCAATGTACATACTGATGGCACAGGAATATCTACCTGCAGACTTTAACATTCTGCAGATGCGTACAGAATATAAAAACGCAGCTATGTTGGGAGATGTGATCTATCCATCCATCATTCAGGCAGACCAATTATTCCAGGTAGTTCTTCGAAACGCAGAAGGTCTTACCTATGCCACAGTTGAGTTTACAAGGAGGTAATTATGTTAAGATTAGGAGAAAAACAGATTTTAACAGTTGTGAAGCTGGTGGATTTCGGCGTATATCTCTCCGATAGCCAGAGCAGTCAGGACCGCGTGCTTCTTCCAAAGAAGCAGGTTCCAGAAGGATGCAAACTTCACGACCAGATTGAAGTATTTTTATACAAAGATTCTAAAGACCGTCTTATTGCCACAACAAACACACCTGCACTGACACTTGGACAGTTCGCTGTGCTGAAAGTATCTCAGACAGGAAAAATCGGCGCATTCCTTGATTGGGGTCTTGAAAAGGACTTATTCCTTCCATACAAGGAACAGCTTGCAAGAGTAAAAGAAGGAGACGAAGTTCTCGTAACACTCTACATCGACAAGAGCAGCCGTCTCTGTGCATCCATGCGTGGCATCTATCATTTGCTTGATACAGATGCTCCATACAACAAGGATGACATTGTAACTGGCCGCGTATATGAATTCAGCGACAATTTCGGTGCATTCGTAGCTGTAGACGACCGCTACTCTGCTCTGATTCCATCCCATGAAGACCACACAAAACTTCACATCGGACAGATCATCGAGGCAAAAGTTACAAACGTTAAGCCAGACGGCAAATTAGATCTGACATTGCGCGACAAAGCATATCTGCAGATGGACAAAGACGCAGAACGCGTTCTTGCTATCATCGACGAATTCGCAGGCGTACTTCCATTCACAGACAAAGCTTCTCCAGAGATTATCATGAGAGAGACACAGCTGAGCAAAGCGGCTTTCAAGCGCGCCGTAGGCCGTCTCTACAAAGAACGCAAAATCGTGATTCTGGAAAATGGTATTCGACGTGTAGACAACTAAAGATTATCCCCTAACAGGAAACTAAAAAGAACCATCCCTGTAGCAAAGAAAACAAAAGGTAAGCTGCGTTTATTAGCAGCGGGCTTTTCGTTTTTTGCTACAAGGGTGGTTCTTCTTTATTTTAGTTCCTACAATTAGGAAACATCTTTAGTTGTCTACACTTCGAAGATCAAGTCTCCATAGGAAGGCATCGGCCAGCAGTCTTTGTCTACCAGCATTTCCAACTTATCGATTGGATCTCTAAGTTCTTTCATTGTGGTCACGATGTGATCTCTATAATATTCTGCCTGAGCGCGGCCTGAGCGCATGGCAACTCCGGCATCTGTTTTTTCCTGAAGCTGTTTTAATGCAGTCTTTGCCATAGCCAGCAAGGATGAGCATTCAGACAAAAGATCTACCTGACAGCTTACATCCACATCTGCCGCTGCACGAATCTCATTGATGGATTTTGCAAGAGATGTGACATATTTTACCACAGCTGGAATGATCTGCTTGCTTGCAATATCGATCATGGCACGAGCCTCAATGTTAATCTCTTTGGAATATGTATCGAACATAATCTCTTCACGGGATTCTAATTCCGCTCTTGTAAATACGCCATATTTTTCAAAGAGCGCAACTGCTTTTTCTGTTGTCAGTGCAGGGATTGCATCTACAGTTGTTTTGATGTTTGGAAGGCCTCTGCGAGCTGCTTCTTCTGCCCATTCCTGAGAATATCCATTTCCTTCGAAAATGATTCTTTCGTGTTCTGTAAAGAGTCTGCGAATCACCTGACGAACAGCTGTCTCGAAATCCTCTGCTGCCTCCAATTCATCACACACTTCTTCTAAGGCTTCCGCTGTGATTGTATTCAGCACAACGTTTGAAGAGGAGATGGAATCCTGAGATCCTACCATACGGAATTCGAACTTATTTCCAGTAAACGCAAATGGAGAAGTTCTGTTTCTGTCAGTTGCATCTTTCATAAAATCAGGCAGTGTTGTTACGCCTGTTTTCAGACGGCTTCCTTTGATGGAATGTGTTGCGTTACCTTCTGCGATAAACTGGCGAACTACATCGTGAAGCTGTTCTCCTAAAAACGCAGAGATAATGCATGGTGGCGCTTCATCCGCTCCAAGACGCTGGTCGTTTCCAACATCTGCTGCAGATTCGCGAAGCAGATCTGCATGTCTGTCAACACCACGAAGAATACAAGCCAAAAGCACCAGGAACTGTAAATTTTCATGTGGCTTTTTGCCAGGATCCAGAAGATTTTCTCCGGTATCTGTGCTGAGAGACCAGTTGTTGTGTTTACCAGAACCGTTTACTCCGGCAAATGGTTTCTCATGGAGCAGACAAGTAAGGCCGTGCTTGGACGCAGTTCTTTTCAACACTTCCATAATCAGCTGGTTGTGATCTACTGCAAGGTTGGCTTCCTCAAAGATTGGCGCTAACTCGTGCTGGGCTGGCGCAACTTCGTTGTGCTGTGTTTTTACAGGCACACCCAACTTCCAAAGTTCTTTATTGACATCTCTCATGTAAGCAGCAATACGAGGACGGATATTGCCATAATAATGGTCTTCCATTTCCTGTCCTTTTGGAGGTTTTGCTCCAAAGAGAGTTCTTCCGGTAAAGATTAAGTCTTTACGCTGAGAGTATTTTTCTTTGTCTACAATAAAATATTCCTGTTCTGGGCCAACGCAAACTGAAATCTTAACAGTTGTTGTATCCCCAAACAATCTCAACAAACGAAGGCACTGTTTATTTAGTGCTTCCATAGAACGCAGCAGCGGTGTCTTCTGATCCAGCGCTTCCCCTGTATATGCACAGAACGCTGTTGGAATACACAGTGTTGCTCCTGCCTCGTCATGTCTTACGAAAGCAAAAGATGTGCAGTCCCAGGCAGTATAACCTCTGGCTTCAAATGTTGCACGAAGTCCTCCAGATGGAAAAGAAGATGCATCAGATTCACCTTTGATCAATTCTTTACCAGAAAAACTCATCAACACTTTTCCTGCTTTGTTTGGTGATGTGATAAAGGAGTCATGTTTTTCTGCTGTAACACCTGTCATTGGCTGAAACCAATGTGTATAGTGTGTTGCGCCCTGATCAATGGCCCATTCCTTCATCTCGTGAGCGATGATGTCAGCAGTTTCCAGATCCAGTTCACTGCCTTCTTCAATGGTCTTTTTTAATTTCTGATATACCTTTTTCGGCAAACGAGCCTGCATTACAGTGTCGTTAAAAACATTTTCGCCGAAAATATCCGCCACATTGAAATATTCACTCATTTGTAATCTCTCTCCTATAGTTCAAATAATTTCTTTCTTTACTTTTTATTCTTTATCATAAGCTGTATCGCCTGCTTCTGATTAACAATCTCTGCCTCTTTATGATTGCCGCCAAACTCTCCATCCAGTGTCCATGGCACTTCACCATTCAGACAGGTGATCTTTACCTTGTCTGTTTGAACATGGAGCACATGATTGGTATCTAACAGTGTAGGCATCATTAAGTTCGTCAAAATCTCATTTAGTTCTAACGGATTCTTCGGATAGCGGATCAAATTGACCTCAAACATTCCATCATTGAGTTTGCTGCCCTTCAGTGCAAGATTCTTCACTCCACCTACATAAGTGGAATTTGTAATCATTCCATAGATAAAATCATCCAGAATCACATGTCCGTTGATTTCTACCTTAAGGGTATATGCCGGAATGTCTGCCAGTCGCTTCGCCCCCTCTATGATGTAGGCTCCGTGACCAAATATGTTCTTAAGATTCTGACTGGTCTGATAAGAGACATCTGTAAACAGTCCAAAAGCAGCTACATATACAAAATAATCCTCATTAAATCTTCCTGTGTCACAGAAAAAAAGTCTTCCACCCACAGCAATCTCTGCCGCCGCCAAAGGATTCTTTGGAATGCCCAGTGTCTGCGCAAAATCATTTGTAGAACCGGTAGGAATATAGCCTATCGGAACACGATCCACCCGTTCCATCATTCCACTGACAGTCTCATCCAAGGTACCATCACCACCGGCACAGACAATCAGATCGTATTCTCCTGCCTGTTCTGCCACAGTTGCTCTCGCATCACCTGCTCCCTGTGTAGGATGCACAGTCAGCTGATAGCCTTTTTTCGCAAACAAATCAAGGATATCTGCCAGGCGGTTTTTTATCTGTCCTTTCCCGGACCGAGGATTAAAAACAAACAACAGCTTCTTTTTCATTTTTATTTCCAATCTTCTTCACGAATCTCGTCTGCCAGTGCGGCCAATTTGCGAAGTCTGTGATTAACGCCGGATTTTCCAACCGGCGGATCCAGATAATTGCCCAGTTCCTGCAAAGAGACATCTGGGTACTCGCTTCTGACAAGAGCCATCTCTCGCAACGGCGCTGGAATATTGTCAAGGCCCACCTTTTCGCTGATCAAACGAATGTCCTCCAGCTGTTTTGCCGCTGCCTGCACCATCTTGTTGATATTTGCCGCATCGCAATTGTACTGGCGGTTTGCTGAATTACGCATCTCTTTTATAATCCGGACATTTTCCAGATCCATGGATGCCTTGTGGGCCTCCATAACATTCAGCACATCCACGATGCCCTCGCTTTCTTTGATGTAAACAACAAAGCGATTCTTTCTTACAACAATCTTGGCTGCAATGCCATACTGACAGATCAGTCTGCACAGATTATCCGCTTGTGTTTCATGCCGGCAGACAATCTCAAAATGATAAGACTTTCCAGGGTTGCTCATGGAGCCGCTTGCCAAAAAAGCACCTCTTATGAAGGCTCTTCGGCAACAATCTTTCTTTAGCACTTCCGCCCGAAATTTGGAATCATCCTGAAGGATTGCGTAAGAAAGCAGTTCATCCACTAGCTTCTCATCACGGATAAGGATCCTGTACTGATGCATATGTCCCTTTCCCGCCTGCCCTCTGATGTTGAGCATAACATTCCCCGTGAAAGTTCTTTTTAACAATGTATAATATTTTTTTGCCAGTGTAACATTCTCTGTCTGGAGAGTAATCTTCTTCCCACTCTCCTGAATGCTCACTTCTCCAATATATCGAATAGCCGCACAGATCTCCGCAATTCTGCAATGTTTCGCCTTAGGAATCATCTGGAACAGCTCATTTTTTACTTCTGCAGAAAAAGACATTTTCTACTTTCCTCTCAAACTATCCTTTGTGATATCTCGGTGTTCTACCTTAATCCCATAGGATGCATGTTTTTTCATTCGCCCATACAGAGCATTTGCCACTGCAATGGAGCGGTGTTTCCCGCCAGTGCAGCCAATCCCTACAACCAGTCGATTCTTTCCTTCGTCTACATAGTTCGGAATCAAAAATCGCAACATATCTTCTAGCTTATCCAAAAACTGATCTGCCAAAGGAGAGCTAAACACAAAATCCTGAATCTCTTGATCGTTTCCTGTTTTTGGACGAAGTTCTAGATCGTAATAAGGATTCGGAAGAAATCTTACATCAAAAACCAAATCTGCATCCGATGGAATGCCATATTTAAATCCAAAAGAAAGCACTGTCACATACAGATTCTGATACTCGCTGCCCTGCACAAAGATTTCATCCAAAGCAGCCTTTAACTCTCGAGTCAAAAGCTTGCTTGTATCAATAATATAATCTGCCTGATCACGGAGAAATTGGATCGCTTCTCTCTCTTTTTCAATCCCAACATCGATGCGGTCGTTTCCTGCCAACGGGTGAATTCTGCGAGTTTCTTTATATCGTTTCACCAGAACTTTATCTGTTGCATCTAGAAAAAGAATCTTTGTCTTTTGTCGATTCTCTTTCATTCGACTTAAAATAGACTGCAGTTCACCTAATCGACTGCCACTTCTGATGTCTACACTGATTGCAACTTTCTGATACTGGGTTCCTTCCTGATTGGTCAGTTCCACAAACTTCTCAATCAGCTCAACCGGAAGGTTATCCATACAGAAGTACCCCATATCCTCAAGCATCTTTAAAGCTGTACTTTTTCCTGCACCTGACATTCCTGTCAAAAATAGTATCTGCATGTTTTTACCTTAAAATTCTCCAATGAACTT
>JAZQSD010000061.1:0-15029 GCA_045629925.1 Eubacterium sp. | reverse complement strand
GCGGCCAGAATAATAAGAATTCCTAGAAAAATAGAAGGATATCCTGTGAATCAGATTACTTGATGAAAGTCGAAAAAACAATCCTTTGGACAGTTTTTGTGAAAAGTGCACATTGTGCAAATAGACCTGCTGCAAACTATCATAGATAATGGATTCTTTGTGGCTGCATAGGAAAAACATCAAAAAAGTTTGGTGATATTCAACAATTATTTTTGACGACTTTCAATATTGTTTTCCTTAGAAATTTAAGAATAATGCATAATAATCCCCCCGACTTGCTGGCTTGTCCGGCAAGTCGGGGGGATTGTATTGTCTTTCTTAAATTTCAATATTGGAAGAATTTAAATATTTTTCCTGTTCTGCTGTCAGACTGTCGATTTCGATTCCAAGGAAGTGGAGTTTTCTCTTAGCAACTTCCATGTCAACTTCTTTTGGAACGTTGATCAGTTTTTCTGTCAGGTTCTTAGCATTTTCTACAAGATATTTTGCACTAAGGGCCTGGATTGCAAAGCTCATATCCATGATTTCTGCTGGATGGCCATCGCCTGCTGCAAGGTTTACAAGACGGCCTTCTGCAAGAACGTAGATCCACTGGCCTTCAGAAATCTTATATCCAACGATGTTCTTTCTCTGTTCAATTCTGTCTAATGCGATTTCGCGAAGCCGTTTCATATCGATCTCAACGTCAAAGTGGCCTGCGTTGCAGAGGATAGCACCGTTTTTCATTACTTTGAAGTCTTCTTCATCGATAACTCCGGCACAGCCTGTTACAGTTACGAAGAAATCACCGATCTTAGCAGCTTCGTTCATTGGCATTACATCAAAACCGTCCATAACAGCTTCAATCGCTTTTACTGGATCAATCTCTGTTACGATAACTTTTGCGCCAAGTCCCTTCGCGCGCATTGCAACACCTTTGCCGCACCATCCGTAACCAGCTACAACTACATATTTGCCTGCAACAATCAGGTTTGTTGTGCGGTTGATGCCGTCAAATACAGACTGACCTGTACCATAACGGTTGTCAAAGAGGTGTTTGCAGTCAGCGTTGTTTACAAGCACCATTGGGAATTTTAACTCGTTATTATTTGCCATGGCGATGAGACGGATGATACCAGTGGTTGTTTCTTCGCAGCCACCGATTACGTGCTGGATTCTCTCTGGCATCTTTGTGTGAAGCATGTTAACTAAGTCGCCGCCGTCATCGATGATAATGTTGCAGTTGTTTTCCAGAACCATTGTGATATGGCGTTCATATTCCTCAGGTGTACAGTCATACCATGCAAAAACGTTCAGACCGTCAGCTACCAAAGCAGCTGCAACGTCGTCCTGTGTAGACAGTGGGTTGCTTCCTGTGATGAACATCTCTGCACCGCCTGCTGCCAGCACTTTGCAAAGGTAAGCTGTCTTTGCTTCTAAGTGGATAGAAAGAGCAACACGGATGCCTGCAAATGGTTTGGATACAGAAAATTCTTCTTCAAGACTGCGTAACAGAGGACAATTCTTCTTTACCCAGTCAATTTTATGAGCTCCTGATGGAGCAAGGTTAATATCTCTAATTTCGCTCATGGAAACCTCCTGTGATGATTGCTTTATGTATAAGTTGATTAATATTCAAACTGCTTATCAGCAAGAATTCTCTAAGATTATATAGGAAAAGAAATGTCTGTGCAAGTCAGGTTTTTCCCTTTTTGCCACTAATGGAGCATTGAATAAAAAAAATGAACGTGATATGATATTGAGGAGAATGCGTAAGTATATTAGAGGGTGGTTTTTGAGGGCAAAACAGCCATAAAAAACCAGCTTTGGAGGTTATAGAATGAAGAGAAAAATCATTGCATTTTTATTGGCTGCAACTTTGACAATATCTGTGTTCACAGGCTGTGGACCGGTGGACAGAGAAGCGCAGGAAGCTTACAGACAGCAGGGGATCACACAATTGCAGGCAGGAGACTACAGCAAGGCTGCAGAGAGTTTCCAGCTGGCACTGGAAGAATCTCTGGGCAGAATCGGAAGACATGAAGTAGACATCTGCTACTACAAAGCATTATCCCAGTTCAAGGCTGGGGATGTTCTGGCGGCCATTGATACTTACAATGCTCTGATCGAATATGACAAAAAGAACGGG
The DNA here is from genome assembly GCA_045629925.1 of Eubacterium sp. Lineage (GTDB taxonomy): Bacteria > Bacillota > Clostridia > Lachnospirales > Lachnospiraceae > Brotonthovivens. The sequence goes on along the minus strand of JAZQSD010000061.1, from coordinate 12,901 downwards.
GAAGCATATTTCTTAAGAGGAAGCGCTTATTTGCAGTGTGCAGAGGCAGAAGTTGATGAGATCAAGAAAGAGGAATTTTTTGACAAAGGCATCAATGATTACAGTGAAGCAGTTTCTCTTGATGATAAGAATTACAAATTATACATCGCTATTTATGACAATCTGAACGCTCTTGGACGCACAGAATATGCGGAGGAATTTCTCTCAAGAGCGCTGAGTCTTGAGTGCAATACTGCACAGGAATATTGCGATCAGGGATATGTATATCTGATGCTTGAGAATTATGACAAAGCCGCATCCCTTCTTTCAACAGCAGTGGAAAAAGGCTGTGATGAAGCGATGCTGTATCAGGCACATCTGTATCAGGCACAGGGAGACGCTGAGGCAGCAAGAGGTTTGCTTGAAACTTACACCGCAAAATATCCAGATGATGTGAACGCTCTTCACCAGGCGGGCATTCTTGCTATTAATGCAGGTGCATACGCTGAAGCAGCAAGAATTCTGGAGCAGGCATACGCAAGTGAGGAAAAGGGAACGAATCAGGAACTTCAGCTGAATCTGATCTATGCATATGAGTATGCAGGTCAGTTTGCTAAAGCGTTAGAAGTGATGGAAGAATATATCAGTCTTTACCCAGGAGATGTGGAAGCGGCCAGAGAGTATGAGTTCTTGCTGACAAGAACAGGTACAAGCCTGACACCTTCTGAGAGAGCGGAGGCTGAGGCAGAAGCAGCTGAAAATAATCAGCAGACAGAGGACACAACAGCCGAGGGAACATCTGATGACGGAACAGACCAGCAGTAAAATGCTGTATGGTTTCACTGGAGGCAGATAACAGAAAATAGACAATTGTCTAAAGATAGGAGAATAAATTTGGCAACTTACGAGATTGAAGAAACCAAAGAGCGTGTCATCCTTGTTGGTGTATGCACCAGAGAGGGCGATGACACTGCTGATTCAATGATAGAGCTGGCAGAACTTGCTAAGACTGCCGGTGCAGAAGTTGTGGGATGCGTGGTTCAGAATCTGGACAAGATCCATCCGGGAACTTATGTGGGAAGCGGAAAGCTTCAGGAGATCAAAGATATGATCTGGGAGCTTGAAGCCACTGGTATCATCTGCGATGATGAGCTTACACCAGCCCAGCTTCGCAATATGGAAGAAGTTATTGAAACAAAAGTTATGGACAGAACTTTGATTATCCTTGACATTTTTGCTGCACGAGCAAGAACAAGTGAAGGTAAGATCCAGGTAGAGCTTGCTCAGCTGAAATACCGCATGAGCAGACTGGTTGGTCTTGGCAAATCCTTATCCCGTCTTGGCGGTGGTATCGGTACCAGAGGCCCTGGTGAAAAGAAGTTAGAGATTGACAGACGATTGATCAATCACAGAGCGGCTCAGTTAAAAAGAGAACTGGATGATGTGATTATGCACCGAGAGGTAACACGCAGCCAGCGCATGAAAAATCCTACAAAAGTGGCAGCCATCGTAGGCTACACCAACGCGGGCAAATCCACTCTTTTAAATACTTTGACCCAGGCTGGTGTCTATGAAGAAGATCAGCTTTTTGCAACTTTGGATCCAACAACAAGAATGTTGGAACTTCCTGACAAGCAGCAGATCTTGCTTACAGATACGGTTGGATTTATCCGCAAGCTGCCTCATCACTTGATCGATGCTTTTAAGAGTACACTAGAAGAAGCAAAATATGCAGATTTCATTATACACATGGTAGACGCATCCAATCCTCAGTGGGATAAGCAGATGCACATCGTGTATGAGACCTTAAACGATCTTGGCTGTATTGCCAGTGAAAAGAGTTCTGAAGATGTGCGTCGACAGATGGGGGATAAGAAGATTATCACCCTTTTCAACAAGTGCGACCAGATTGAGAATTTTGAGGGATATCGAGATTTCCGTGCTGATGAAACCATGTATATCTCAGCAAAAACAGGAGAGGGGCTGGATAAATTCCAGGAACTTTTGGAAAAAGTGCTCCGGGAGGACAAGGTTCGCATTGAACAGCTGGTGCCTTACGCAGATGCAGGAAAGATTCAGCAGATTCGAAAATACGGGGAACTTCTTGTGGAAGAGTATCAGCAGGATGGAATCTATATTGAGGCATATGTGCCATGCGGTATGTCCACAGAGATTCTTCGAGGAAAGTAATAAAGAAAATAAGCAGAAATCTATAGAAAACCATCTGCTTACATTGCAGTGGACATTCGATTTGTGATAAAATAAATCGGTTAAAGAGTAATCAATCAAAGGGGAGGAAGTCAGGTATGACACTTTTGATTAAGAACGGTATTGTGGTTGACACAATATCAAAAACAGAGAAAAAACAAGACATTTTTGTTGAGGGCGAGAAGATTGTTAAGATGGGTGAAGGCCTTGAACTTGAAGCTGATCAGGTGATCGATGCTGAGGGAAGTTATATCCTGCCAGGTTTTATCGATCTGCATGTGCATCTTCGCGACCCAGGACTCACATACAAAGAAGACATTGCTACAGGTACTGCGGCGGCAGCAGCAGGCGGTTTCACAACTATCGTTGCTATGCCTAATACAAAACCTGTTGCGGACAGCCCGGAAGTGATCCGTTACGTTACAGAGGAGGCGAAAAAAGCCAGCAAGGTAAATGTATATCAGGTTGGTTCTGTAACAGTGGGAATGGCTGGAGAGACAATGTCTGACATCCTTGGCATGAAAGAGGCAGGCTGTATCGCTATCAGCGAGGACGGCAAGTCTGTAATGAATGCCCAGCTATACAAAGAAGCTATGCAGCTGGCAGCAGACAATGACATGGTTGTGCTTGCTCACTGTGAAGATATCAATATGGTAAACGGCGGTGTGCTCAACGCGGATGCCAAGTCTCAGAGCCTTGGATTTAAAGGAATCACAAACGCTGTTGAGGATGTAATCGTTGCAAGAGACATCCTTTTGGCAAAAGAGACTGGAGCGAAACTGCATCTTTGCCATTGCTCTACAAAGGACAGCGTAGAAATGGTAAGACTTGCAAAAGAAGCTGGCTTGCCAGTGTCTGCGGAAGTGTGTCCACATCATTTTACCATTTGCTCAGAAGCAATTCCTGGAGATGATGCCAACTACAAGATGAATCCACCGCTTCGAACAAGAGAAGATCTGGAAGCATTAAAAGAAGGCCTTCGTCTTGGTATTATGGATGTGATCGCCACTGACCATGCACCACACTCTGCAGAAGAGAAAGCGCAGTCTATTGAAAAAGCTCCATTTGGCATTGTAGGACTTGAGACAGCTCTTTCACTAAGCTATACAGAACTTGTTCGCTCAGGACTTATCACTATGGCTGATATGGCGGCTAAGCTCAGTTTAAATCCTGCGAGAGTCCTCGGTATTGACAGGGGCTATCTGGCAGAAGGAAAAGTGGCTGATCTTGTGATTGTCAACACAGCAGACGAATACGAGATTGATGTAAATACATTTTTATCCAAGGGTAAAAACACTCCATTCCACGGCAGAAAAGTATATGGAAAAGTTCTTGCAACCATTATTGGTGGCGAGATGGTTTATATCGGTGAATAAGACATTCACCTATGCAATTTTGTAAATACTAGGAATTTATATAAAATAATACGTTCAGGGGGAGACCAAGATGATCAACAAACTTTGTGACAAAATCAAAAAAACAAATGCACCAATCGTTGTAGGATTGGACCCGATGCTTGGCTATGTGCCAGAACACATCAAAGCAGCAGCTTTCGCGGAATACGGCGAAACATTAAAAGGTGCTGCAGAAGCTATCTGGCAGTACAACAAAGGCATTATCGATGCAACATATGACCTGATCCCAGCAGTAAAACCACAGATTGCTATGTATGAACAGTTCGGTATCGAAGGTATGATCGCATTCCAGAAAACAGTAGAATACTGTCAGGAAAAAGATCTTGTAGTAATCGGCGATATCAAACGTGGTGACATCGGCTCCACATCTGCTGCTTATGCGACAGGACATATCGGTAAAGTTCAGGTTGGAAGCAATACATACACAGCATTTAATGAAGATTTTATTACAGTAAACCCATATCTTGGTTCCGATGGTATCAACCCATTCTTAGACGTATGTAAAGAAGAGAAAAAAGGTATGTTCATCCTTGTTAAGACATCCAATCCATCATCCGGTGAATTCCAGGATCGTCTCATTGATGGCAAACCATTATACGAACATGTAGCTGAAAAAGTTGCTGCATGGGGCGCAGAACACATGGGTGATTCTTACAGCTATGTTGGCGCAGTAGTAGGCGCAACATACCCAGAGATCGGTAAAGTACTTCGTAAAGTAATGCCAAAAGCATTTATCTTAGTTCCAGGATACGGTGCACAGGGTGGTAAAGGCGCAGACTTAGTTCACTACTTCAACGAAGACGGCCTTGGTGCGATCGTAAACTCCTCCCGCGGTATCATCGCAGCATACAAACAGGAACAGTACGCACAGTTCGGTGCGGCAAATTACGCAGATGCATCCCGTCAGGCAGTTCTTGACATGATTGCAGACATTGATGGCGCTTTAAAAGCTGCTAAATAGTCTGGAGGAAGTATTTCGCACAGAAACTAAAGGGACAACTTGAAAATAAAGAAAAGTGTCGTTTGCAAAAAATCACAATTGCCTCTTACAAACCGTTCCCAGGTTTGAAAGAGCCAATTTGATTTTTTGTATAGGTGTAGTTTATATATTTTTAGGAGATTTTATGGCAGAAAAATTTCGTGAAAAGGCAGTGATCATCAGCCAGGAAGAGATCGCGCCTGAAATATACAGCATGTGGCTGAAAACAGACAAGGCAGCAGCGTATGCAAAGGCTGGTCAGTTCATTTCTATTTACTGTAAGGATGGCGGAAGAATCCTTCCAAGACCTATCAGTATCTGTGAAATCGACAAAGACAACCAGGCACTGCATATCGTTTATAGAATTGCAGGCAAAGGCACAGCAGAATTTGCTAAGTACGGAGCTGGTGAAGTTCTTGATATCGTAGGACCTCTTGGAAATGGTTTTCCTCTTGGTGAGAAAAAAGCATTTTTAATCGGCGGTGGTATCGGTGTACCTCCAATGCTTGAGCTTGCAAAACAGTTAGACTGTGAAAAACAGATTATCTTAGGATACAGAGACAATAATCTGTTCCTTTTAGATGAATTCAAAAAATATGGCGATGTTTATGTGGCTACAGAAGATGGAAGTGTTGGCACAAAAGGTAATGTTATCGATGCCATCAAAGCCAATGCATTAGAAGCAGACGTAATCTACACATGCGGTCCTACACCAATGCTTCGTGCTCTTGCAGCATATGCTGAAGAAGCAGGTATGGAATGCTGGATCTCTATGGAAGAGAAGATGGCTTGCGGTATCGGCGCATGTCTCGCTTGCGTATGTAAGTCTAAAGAAGTAGATGAGCATACCAATGTTCACAACAAACGTATCTGCAAGGAAGGCCCTGTATTTAACGCGAAGGAGGTAGAACTGTAATGAATACAAAAGTAACGATTGCAGGAGTAACCTTTAACAATCCTGTTATGACAGCTTCCGGCACATTTGGTTCCGGTGAAGAATTTTCTGAGTTTGTTGACTTGAACAGACTTGGCGCAGTAGTTACAAAAGGTGTAGCGAACATTCCATGGCCAGGAAACCCAACACCACGTATCGCAGAAGTTCACGGCGGTATGTTAAATGCCATCGGACTTCAGAACCCGGGTATCGATGTGTTTATCAAACGTGACATTCCATTTTTAAAACAGTTTGATACAAAGATCGTGGTAAACGTATGCGGTAAATCTACAGAAGACTATATTGAAGTTGTTCAGAAATTAGCTGATCAGCCAGTAGATATGTTAGAAATCAATATTTCCTGCCCTAACGTAAAAGAAGGCGGTATCGCATTCGGTCAGGATCCAAAAGCAGTAGAAGCTATCACTCGCGAAGTGAAGAAATACGCTGCTCAGCCAGTATGTATGAAGCTTTCTCCAAACGTAACAGATATTAAAGTTATGGCAAAAGCAGCAGAAGCAGGTGGGGCAGATGCAGTTTCCCTGATCAATACTTTGACAGGCATGAAGATTGACGTTCACAAACGTACTTTTGCAATTGCCAATAAGACAGGTGGTATGTCTGGTCCAGCGGTTCATCCAATCGCAGTTCGTATGGTATACGAAACAGCTGGCGCAGTAAGCATTCCAATTATTGGTATGGGCGGTATCCAGAATGCGGAAGACGCTATCGAACTGATGCTTGCAGGTGCATCTGCAGTTATGGTTGGTACAGTGAATTTTACAAATCCACTTGCAACAATGGAAATTGCACAGGGTATCGAAGATTACATGAGAAAATACGGTATCGAAGATGTAAATGAATTGATCGGTGCAGTTAGATAGTTGTCGTAAAGTATATTACTTGCAAAGTAAATAAACAAATATAAACGGAGGAATCGGTGAATGCTGATTCCTCCATGTTTTTTCTTAAAATTCATGAACAAACATACTAAAAAATTTGAAGGTATGTAAATGTCCTGAAAATCAATCAATTAACATGCTAAAAATAAAACATAGGTATGTAAATGTCCTAAAATAGCTTTAACAAACATACCCAAAACAAAACGAAGGTATGTAAATGTCTCGAAATAGCTTTAACAAACATACCTAAAATAATTTGCGGGCATGTAAAGGTTACAAAATACAACTGATAAACATACTTGGCGAATTCCCTTGAAGTTAAAAGGTGCGTAAAAACACTCATAATCATCATGCGCACATGCCCTACATAGTTTCTGAGGTGCGTAAGAATCCGTAAATTCCTCAAAAAAACATGTCCAATCGGAAATATCGTTGTTAGCAGGTATGTGTAGATATAAAAACTCTGCCAATAAACATGCCTGTGCTGAAAATAGGGTACGTAGAAATGCCTTGTTTTTAACGTTAAACATGAAATATTCAAAACAAGAAATTCCTTTCACAAGCAATCATTTTTTGCTATGATTAAGAAAGAAAATACCCGTTAGGAGCTCTATCATGAAATGTAATTATAAAAAAATTGTTGCTTTTGTTTTATCAATGCTTCTGGTTTTCGGAATGCTTACTGCCGGCTGTGGCAACGAGAACGATACACCGACCGCACCGGGAAGTGTGATAGAGGAGTCTGTTGACGCAGAAAATCAGAATATTCAGGGAGAGATCTTGCCAGAGGATACCCAGCAGATTGAAGAAGAACTGTCGGAAGAAGAGGCTGTTTTCGTACTGCCTGCTTTTGATGAAGCAAGTGCAAAGCCTGCCTGGACTACCAGTGATGTGAAGTTTCGAACAGAACCAAATACAGAGTGTGACGTAATCAAGGTGTTAAAAAAGGGTACCGAAGTTACGATTGGTTCCATTGATATAGCTAATAATCAAGAAGGTGCATTGTCCGAGATTCCAGAAGGATGGGCCTTTGTCCTTTCTGATGAGCAACTTGGTTTTGTCAGTGCAGACTATCTGACAGAAGAAGAACCGAAAGAGCCTGAGACGAAGGTAGAAGCTATTCCAGGACAGCATCGCGATCCTAACAACATTGTAATCTGTATTGACCCAGGCCATCAGGGAAAAGGGGACAGTAAAAAAGAACCAAATGGTCCTGGCTCATCTGATATGAAGGCGAGAGTAACAAGCGGCACAGAGGGAGTAGCAACCGGTGTAGCTGAGTATGTAATGAATCTTGAAGTAAGTCTTATGCTTCGGGAAGAATTAGAAAATCGCGGGTACACTGTTTATATGACCAGAACTACTCACGATGTAAGTATCAGCAACATGGAACGTGCCCAATATTCCACACAGGTTGGCGCAGACATTGCAATCCGAGTGCATTGTAATTCTGTAGACAATTCCAGTGTCCGCGGGGCAGAGACTATGGCTCCATCCAAAAACAATCCATATGTAAGTCATCTGGCAAAAGCAAGTCAGAGCCTTAGCAAATATGTCATTGATGAATACTGCAAAGCAACGGGATTAAAAAATCGTGGTGTGCAGATTGTGGACAATATGACAGGCATCAACTGGAGCGAGATTCCGGTGACAATTATTGAACTGGGCTTCATGTCCAATCCTGATGAAGATGTGCTGATGCAGGATGTGGCTATGAAAAACAATATGGTTCAGGGCATGGCAAATGGTATTGACGCTTACTTTGGGTTAAATTAGATAAGTTTACATAACTAAATTTATGTAAACTAAATAGGCTTATAATATAAAGGGTAAGAATATGAAAAAAATATTGATCATCAATGGTTCTCCGCGTCCATGCGGCGATACAGCCACATTGATTGCGGAATTAAAAAAGAATCTGAAAAGTGAAGTGACAGAGATCTCTGCCTATCGTTCCAATGTTAGACCATGCGTGGACTGCAGACAGTGTAAGAAAGATAATATGTGTGTGATCCGAGATGATATGGATTTGATTTATCAGGATGATTTTGATGCCGTGGTAGTGGCATATCCTGTGTATTACGCAACTGCGCCAGGTCCTGTCTGGAGTCTGCTCAGCAGATTTCAGTGCTATCATGAATACTTAAAGGAAAGTCCGGTTCCGCCAGTGAAGGCGAAAAAAGCAGGTCTAATCCTTGTGGCTGGAGGCAGCGGTAATGAGGAAAAAGCTATGAGCGCTGGATTTATTATGGGCAAAATGATGAATGCCAAGATTGAAGATGAACATATTGTGGTTTCATCAAAAACTGATGAAGTGCCTGCAGGGGAAGATAAAGAAGCCTTAGAAAATGTAAAAAAACTGGCAGAGTGGTTAGAAAGTTAAAAGGAACTAATAAAGGATTATACTGAAAAAGGAATCGCAGAAAAAATGCGATTCCTTTTTTGTCTGTTAGCAGATTTTCTGGAAAGCTAAACGTTCGCTTCCATCTTGAATAGTAATTTTTCCACAGTAGGAAAAACCATTTTTTTCCAACATTTTTCTCATAGCCTTGTTGTTTTCATGGGTGTCAATGCGGATGTTGTTGTGCTGCTGTAATGCCCACTGGGCTACAAAAGATCCAACGCCGCGTTCTTGTTGGGCCACTGCTACACGGTGAAGAACACCGTAAGGCGCATCGTTTAACCAGCTGCCTTCGTAGATTTCATGATAGGTTTCTTCTACTTCCACTGCAAAGTAAAATACGGCGATTACTTGGCCGTCTTTTTCGCAAACGTAGCTTTTTCCCTGGTTGATATCATCAATAACCAGTTCAGCTGGCGGATTTGTCTGTCCCCACTGGGTAGGGTTGCCGTTTTTTGCCATGTATTCTCTGGCTCCCTGATAGATTTCCAGTGCACGTGGCAAGTCATTCATTACTGTTTTTCGTATTGTCATACATTTATCCATTCGTCATATTAAATTTGTAACAAAGATATTAACCATGTTATCGACTAATAATATCATATATGTTTCAAAAAAACAAAATTTATAGAGAAAACTTATTAAATAATTCTAAAAAATTAGAAAAAATCGGGGGTATTGACTACGTTTATAGAATGAAATATAATTTCTAATAGATTAGAAAAAGAAAGGTGGAGAGTCCAATGGGTATTATATTAGCTCCTTCTGAAGCTATAATTATGAAATGTTTGTGGGATTCCAAACAGGATTTAACAGTCGTTGAATTGGTAGAGAAATTAAGGGAGCAGTACGGTAAAGAGTATGCGGTCAATACCGTTTCAACATTTATGACTATTTTAATGAAAAAGGGGTTTGTAACGAGATATAAAACCAAGCATGCTCATCAATATACACCTTTGATAAGTAAAGAAATGTATCTTAATAGCCAAATGAATTCTGTAAAAGAAGCATGGTTTGAAGGATCTGCGTATGGAATGATGGCATCCCTGGTTCAGATGTCAGATATTACTTCTGAAGAAGTACACAGGTTAAAGGAGTTGTTGGATGAATATTCCAATTAGTATTTTGCTGGGGCTAATATTTACTATGTTGACAGGAACAATTGCATATTTAGCCTTTTCAATAATTCGGAAGATAAATAAGAATACAAATGTGCTAAAAACGCAGTATATTTTATTAAAAATTGTGATATTAGCATTTGTTATACCTATTTGTTTTTTATGGGAGACTTCTTTGCATTATGAGCAAGGTTTATTAACAAATTCATTATTTGTAGCAACACCTACTTTGCGAATGATTTCAATTGCCATATTATGCGCATGGTTTTTCGGGATGATTATACAGATTTTTATATGGATAAGAAGCGCTGTGATATATCGACTGTCCTTGAAATTATATAAGGAAACAAAAGAACATGATAAACTCATTGGTGAAGTCAAAAAGGAATTAAACATACAAAAGGATATTAAGGTAAGCAAAGGAGAATATTATCATTCTCCATTTTATACAGGACTTATTACTCCGAGAATATGTCTTCCAATGATAGAGTTTACAAATAGTGAACTAGAATATATTTTTATGCATGAATTAATTCATTATAAGCATAGAGATGTCTTGTTTATGAGTGTTATTAGGATTTTAGAAGTTGTATATTGGTTTCACCCGATTTTTTGTAACGGAAAGATGTTGCTTCAATATAGAGAATTGATGGAAGATGCTTGCGATATAGATGTTTGCAGCAAAACAAAGGAATATAAAGAATACATTAGTGTTTTGGTTCGCATGGTTCTCAGAAACGAGTGTATTAATCATAAAATTCCGGTGTTCTTGTCTGAAAGTTACTTAGACGTAATAAGGAGGGCTGGCAATATGGAAAAATATATGAAACAAAATCCTATAAAAAGGTTATTAATTGCAATGCTTGTGGGGGTGGTATTTTGTGGAAGTTCGTTAGTGGTATATGCTGCTGATAAAGGAGTTGCTGCTGGATATGAAAGAGCATATGATGCAACTTGGGAAGGGCTAGAAGAAGAGATGAACGGAAATACAGAAAATACATTGACAGAAGTATATGAGCTGGCAGAAGAGAATCCATCGATTAATGTAGAATATACAGATGATGGAAGCGTGGCATACGCAAATTCTTACAATGTGAATTATACTATTTCTGCCCACACAGAGAAACGGAAAAGCGTGGCTCATTTGTTACAACCTGGAGATAAAGTGTTGGTAAGTGTATCCGTTGATCCTGCAGACAAGAATGTGAAAGTAGGATTTTATATGTCAAATGGGTATGTAAGGTATATTACTGGATCGGGTGATATCTATCATACATTTACTGTTTATGATGCAGACAGTTATTACTTTTTTGTTCAAAATAATAATTCTGCGAATGTAGAAGTGGTAGGGTATTATAGTATTAGATAATGATAAATCCTGCACGGAAGGGCAGGATTTTCCTTGAGACAAAAATTCTAAACAATTAGAAAATACTGCTTGTGTTTTGCTTGTGTACAGAGTGAATTGCCTGCATAGGACAGTGTTTTTTAATATAAATTGCGTATGTATTAAGGCAAGGTGTATGCGCAAATTATAGTTACACGCAAATAGATTAGGAAACGGAGGTAACGTATGTTTAAAAGCAAAAAGTTTTGGATATCAATGCTGTGTGTGTTATCGCTTTGTATAATGGTTTGTGGAAGTAGCATGGCAGCTTCTACATATTCAACAGCACATGTTAATGGAGGAACAACAGCGACATCTGGACCTGTAGGACTGTCTTCAAAGGTTGAAACCTGGGGGAAAAATGGGCCAGGTTCCGCAGGCACATTAACTTTAAAAGTATACCATGCACCTGCTGGTGGTTCATTTTCTTCCGTGCAGACAAGAACAGCCAGTCCAAATGTAACTTTGGGAAAATATAATAGCCCTACAAAAACAAGCTCAAGTTCATGGTATATTAAAGTGACAGGATCTGGTGTTTTATACAGTACAAGCTATGTTCAGTGCGTAAATTAAAAATTTAAATGAACAACAATTTGCGTTTGTAAGCGAGAGCATTGCTCTCGCTTACAAACATTGATATATGGAATGAGGTGGGCGTGTGATATTTAGATTAGAGTTGAAAAATTTTATTTTAAAGATTTATTCACTAATTATATTAATTGGAATAATAGGATTTACATATGTATATCATTTTGTGATTTTTTCCATGTATCATTCAACATATATTGACAACATTATGTCTTCGCAACGTCTTGCAATGCTTGGATTTTTGGCAATTTCGTTTTTATCGTTTGATCTGTTTTTGGATATGAAAAAGAAGGGCTGGAAAGAAGCTGCGATAATAACAAAATCAGGTATTAGCAGAATAATATTAGCCAGAATACTATTACTCATATGTATAGTATGTGTTTGGTTTGCAAATATGTTGATTATTGATTTTGGACTTGTGTGGCCATTGACACAGATGCCGTTATTGGTTAGTCGAAATATATTTTTTGCGCTGTTTTTAAATTATTTTTTATTCCCACTGGTAGGTATATTTCTAGGATTTGTTTTGGGAGCTATCGCAAAAAAATTCTTAGGGGCTATTTTGTTGATTGTTTTTTTAATCTTTTCTATTGGTACAATTCAAACAATAAATACCCTGCTGTTTAGAATCTATGATGGCATAATAAACTTGGATGTTTTTGCCAGATTATTTACGCTAACACAGCCTAATATGGATTGGAGTGTTGATAATTTATATTTAATACCGGTTGAGCACTATAGATATTTTTTATATATTGGCTGGATAATATTTTTTAGCGCAATTATTTTGTGGATGTTGAAAAAAAAGAAAATCTTTTCTTTGATTGCATTTGGAATTAGTGCGGTATGTTTTGTGAATGTAATATTTCCGGGATGCATCATGAATTATAATAGTAATAAAAACAATGTAGCTAACGATATTGCTACATTCAAGGAATCTGATGAAATAGAGAAAACAGACGGGGGATTTGTAAAAGGATATAAAATCGA
>JAZQSD010000060.1:0-21938 GCA_045629925.1 Eubacterium sp. | reverse complement strand
ATATCTGTAACCTGAGTGCTTGTCAGGTGTTTGATCGGAGAGCTTTCTTTAATAATGAAAAGATGCATAGGCTGTTCCTGGTCTGTGTGAATCGGAAAGGCTGAGATATAACAGTTCTTGAGAGACTCTATTTTGATGTTTTCCCGATATGCAACTCGATAAATATCTGACAGATGTTGGGTGATATCTTCTTTTACAGCCTGTGGCCATGCGGAAATGTTCAAAGTGTTAAAGTCTGTATCTGTCAGGATCAGAGTAGCTTTGATCTCATCGCTGATCATTCGCAGAACCGAGTTGATGGTTCTCTGGTGCTCTGGCAGGCGAGAAACTCGGGCTAGGATGTCAGATAAAATAAACTGGTTTTGATTTCTGTCATTGAAGATGAACTCTGACACATCGCTGATAACTTCCCCATAGCGAAGATTGCCGTTTGGTGGCATCTGAATAATGACAAAATCATGTTTGTTCGCAAAGTCGATAATGCTCTTATCTATGGCAGGGAGATATATGCCCACATAGAAAACGATAAGACCTACTTCACCGCCTTCCGCCAGTCGGCGAATACTTTTTAACTGGGCGTCCACATCATGAAGGTTGTTCAGGAATCCGGTGATAACAATTTCACTTCCAAAAAATTCGTCCGTGTGAAAAATGTCATCTACAAGATAAGCGGTGTCTGCTGATTCCAAAACAGAAATCGATGAAATGATTTTGGACAGGCCGTTGGCTCCGGCCACTACTTTTGCCTGTCTCAGAGAAGGCAGTTCTAATATGTCTGCAATTGTTACGCTCATAATAACCTCACTGAAAATGTTTTTGTCTGTTAAAACAATGAAAAAATGTCTGTATAATTGCATTTTACAATATTTCTACAAAAAAGTCTTTTAAAAAACGAAATATATTTGTCTGTTTGGACAAAAGAACATGCGATTTTTTCTGCCCATCAGACAGTTAATATTTGCAATGACACAGACTAGAATACTATTTATAAAATTAGCACAGTACACGGGAGGTATTGTTATGAGTGAAAACAAAAAACAACAAGACAAAGGTATGTCTCAGATCCAAGAAAATGAAAAAAGATCTTGGAGTAGTGTAGCGTTTATTTGGGCGGGCACTATGGTATGTATCCCAATGTTAATGGTAGGTGGTATTTTTGCTGGTACATTAACATTGCCAACAACATTGATTGTTACAATCATCGGTTTTGCAGTTTGCTGTCTGTTGATGGTATTAGGCGGAAGTATCGGTAGTGATCTCGGTCTTAACTCTTCCATGACATCAACAAGAGCATTTGGTATGACAGGTGCGAACTTCTCAATGGCATTGGTTATCTTTATTGCTGAAACTGGCTGGTTTGCGGTTCAGACAGCAACTTGTGCAATGGCATTTAATACATTGATGGCAGCTCTTGGTATTGCGTTCCCATTCTGGCTTTCTTGCGTAATTTGGGGCGTTGTTATGTTTATTACAGCTGTTTATGGTGTAAAATGGATGTCCGTTTTAAACTATATCGCAGTTCCTTTATTAATCATCCTTTGCGTATACGGCGCAGTTCATTCTGTTAACGTTGCAGGATGGGATACAATCAGCACAACAGTAACAACAAATGTAATGGCTGTTCCAGCTGCAATCTCTACAGTAATCGGTCTGTTCGCATTAGGCGCAACATGTAACTCTGACTACACACGTTACTGCAAGAGCAGAGGCGATGTAGCAAAAGCTACTATTTTAGGTGTACTTCCAGCGGCAGTAGTAATGATCATGGTAGGTGCGATCATGGCTCTCGGAACAGGTAACTACGACGTAACAAGCATGTTTGCTGGTTTAGGTCTTCCAGTTGTTGCTATGTTAGTACTTGTTCTTGCAACATGGACAACAAATACAGGTAACGCTTATATGTCCGGTCTTGCTTTATGTAAGATGTTCTCTATCAAAGATAAGAAACGTCCTATGGCAACAATGATCTGTGGTGTTATCGGTATCGTTTTAGCAATTATGGGTCTTGCAGATCTGTTAAATACATACATCAGCATTATTGGTGCTGTTGTTCCACCAATCATGGGTATCGTTATTGCTGATTACTGGGTAATCTGCAAAGGCAAAAAAGAAATCTGGAAACCAATCAGAGGCGTTAACTGGGTTGGTATTATCGCATGGGCAGTTAGTGGTATCTTTGCATTATTAGAAACATTAAACGTAATCCATGTATTCAGCGCTGCATTAGACGGCGTTATCATCGCATTCGTAGTTTATATCGTATTATACAAATTATGTAAGAATACAGCTCTGGTAGGCAAAGGTGAAATGACTATCGAAGAAGCAACTGCTAGTGCAAAATAAGTAAAAGAGGTAATTGTTGTGCGTAAAATAGATGTTAATGATATAGAAGACATTGCTTTAGGCGCGGCGCTGCTTGGTGCTGGCGGAGGCGGTGATCCATATATTGGAAAGTTAATGGCGATTGCAGCTATTAAAGAAAATGGACCAGTAACATTGCTGGATCCAGAAGAAATCCCAGATGATGCACTGGTTATTCCTGTGGCTATGATGGGTGCTCCTACTGTATTAGCTGAAAAGGCTGTTGGCAGTATGGAATTTAAGAAGTTAAACGACAAAGTTGAGCAGTTTTATGGCAAAGAAGTATATGCTTATCTGCCAATCGAGGCTGGCGGTGTTAACTCTATGATTCCAATCGCAGCATGTGCGAAAATGAACAAACCATTGGTTGATGCGGATGGAATGGGAAGAGCGTTCCCTGAAATCCAGATGGTAACATTTACAATCGGTGGTATCAGTGCATCTCCTATGGCATTGACTGATGAAAAAGGCAACTGCGTAATCTTTGAAACAATCTCCAACAAATGGTCAGAAGAGTTAGCACGTGCTGTAACAATGAGCTGTGGTGCTTCTGTTACAGTTGCTTTATATCCAATGTCAGGAAAACAGTTAAAACAGTATTCTGTAAAAAACATTGTTACAAGAAGTCAGAAACTGGGTGAAGCAATTCGAAATGTTAAAAATTCCACAGATATGACTCCAGAAGAATACTTCCTTAAATTTGCTGAAGGATACAAGTTATTCCAGGGTAAGATCGTGGACGTTTTAAGAGAAACAAGAGGAGCATTTAACTTTGGTAAAGTTGTTGTTTCTGGTGTAGGCGAATACAAAGGAAAAGAAGCTTTTGTAGAATTCCAGAATGAGAACTTATTGGCGAATGTTGATGGAGAGATCCTTGCAACAGTTCCAGACTTGATCTGTCTCGTGGATTCTGATACTTTTGCACCAGTGACAACAGATGCTTTAAAATATGGCAAACGTGTACATATTATTGGTTTACAGTGCTTTGAAATGTGGAGAAGCGAAGCTGGTTTAGACCTGGCTGGTCCAAAATATTTTGGCTATGACACAGAGTATATTCCAGTAGAAGAAAGATGCAAAGGAAGGTAAGCCATATGTATAAGTTAGGTATTGACGTTGGCGGAACTAATACAGATGCGGTTCTGATTGATGATAATTATGACGTTCTCGCAGAGATTAAACGACCAACATCTGGTGATATTTATGAAGGTATCGTAGATGCCATTAGAACAATTTTGGATAAATCTGGTATCGATCCATCTGAGATCAAACAGGCTATGCTTGGTACTACACAGTGTACAAATGCCATTGTAGAACGTAAGCATTTGGCAAAAGTTGCGCTGATTAGAATTGGTGCACCTGCAACACTTGGTGTGCCTCCGATGATCGACTGGGCAGACGATATTCAGAGTGCTGTTATAGCAAGTACAATCGTCCATGGCGGTTTTGAATATGACGGCAAAAAGATTTGGGATTTGGATGAAGATGCGATTCGCGCTTTCTTTGAAGAAGTAAAAGGCAAAGCGGAATCTGTTGCAATCTCTTCTGTATTCTCAACTGTACGTAATGACCATGAAATGAGAGCTGCAGAGATCTGTAAGGAAGTGTTAGGAGATGATATCCATATTTCTGTTTCCAGCGAAATCGGTTCTATGGGCTTGGTGGAAAGAGAAAATGCTACTATTTTAAATGCATCTCTTTTCCATGTTGCTGAAAGCTTTACAGCAGGTTTTGCAAAATCTCTGTCTGAAATGGGTATTACAAATGCAGATATTTACTTGTCTCAGAATGACGGTACATTGATGACTATGGAATATGCAAGAAGATATCCAATCTTAACAATTGCATGTGGTCCAACAAACTCTATCCGTGGAGCAAGTTATCTGTCTAAATTAGATAATGCTTTAGTAGTAGACGTAGGTGGAACAACTACTGACTTGGGTATGATCCAGAATGGATTCCCACGTGAATCAAGTATTGCGGTTACTATCGGTGGCGTTCGAACAAACTTCAGAATGCCAGACGTAGTTACAATCGGTCTCGGCGGCGGCTCTATTATCAGAGAACGTGAAGACGGAACTGTGACAGTAGGTCCTGACAGTGTTGGTTATCAGATCACCAAGAAAGCTCTGATCTTTGGCGGTGACACAATGACTACTACAGATATCGCTGTTCGTTTGGGCATGTTCCAGTTAGGCGATCCAAGCAAAGTAGCACACATCAGCCAGGAGTTTGCTGAAAATGTTATGGCGCAGATCAAAGTTATGGTTGAGGAAGCTATCGATGCAATGAAGATCTCCAGCGCAGATATTGATGTTATCTTAGTTGGCGGCGGTTCTATCATTATTCCAGAAAACCTGGAAGGCGCTGCTTCTGTGCATAAACCAAACTTCTTTGGTACAGCAAATGCTATCGGTTCTGCTATTTCTAAGGTTAGCGGAACATATGAGAAACTGATCGATTACAATCAGACACCACGAGATGTTGCTTTGGAAAATGCAAAGAATGAAGCTATCGACATGGCGGTTAACGCTGGCGCGGTTCGTGAGACAGTAGAAATTATCGACATGGAAGATGTTCCTCTGGCATATTATCCAGGAAACACAAACCGTGTGAAGATAAAAGCTGCGGGAGATCTGCAGTAAGATGATCGGACTTGGAACAATAATAAATACGGTAGCCATTGTGGCTGGCGGATTAATCGGACATTTTGTGGGCAGATTCTTCCGTCAGGAGCAGCAGGATTCCTTGAACAAGGCTTGTGGGATCAGCGTAATCTTTATTGCTATTGCCGGAGCCATGGCAGGAATGCTCAGCATCGAAACCACCACATTGGTTAGCGGCAAGTCAATGCTTGTGGTTCTTTGTTTGGCCATTGGTACAGTGGTTGGGGAGCTGATTGGCATTGAAAGAGCATTTGATAAATTTGGCGAGTGGCTGAAGGTCAAAACCGGAAACAGTGGCGACACAGGTTTTGTCAATGCGTTTGTAACAGCGTCTCTGACAGTTTGCATCGGAGCGATGGCAATTGTTGGCGCTATACAAGATGGCATTTTAGGAGATTATTCCATACTAGCCGTCAAGGCAGTCTTGGACTTGATCATTATTGCGGTGATGACTTCCTCCATGGGAAAAGGATGTATTTTCTCAGCCATACCGGTATTTGTTTTTGAAGGGGTCATCACACTTCTTGCAAAGTTAGTTGCCCCGATTATGACAGATTTGGCAATCCACTACTTATCTTTAGTAGGAGCCATCTTAATCTGCTGCGTAGGAATCAATCTTGTGTTTGGTAAGAAATTCCGAGTGGCAAACATGCTTCCGGCGGTAGTGTTGGCAATTGTTGCAGCGTATTTACCGTTTGGATTCTAATGATTAGTGAAATAAAGAAGTGCTAATAAACAAGCTAGACCTATCTGAGAGGAGACTTTCGGATAGGTCTAGTTTGATTGTGTGGAAGAAACACTTGCTGTGGCAGGGGTGATGTGTGGAAGAAACGCTTGCTAGAGCGGGGATGATGTGTGGAAGAAACGCTTGCTGTGGCAGGGGTGATGTGTGGAAGAAACGCTTGCTAGGGCAGAGTTGATTATGGGACGAAACGATTGCGAAGTAGAGTGGATTTTAGGAATATTTAATGGTTGTGGCTTGGAGAATTGGTTGAATTTGAAATAATATTTTAATATAATGATACTTGCTATTATGCTCCGCACAGAGACGCCTGGCGGAGCATGTCTTTTTTACAAATCTACAAGTCAACATACCCACGCAATCCTAAGCAAGTTGGACGGGTGCGTGAGATCCCGCAAACCCGCAAGTCAACACACCCCGACAAGAATAAGCAAGTTGGGCGGGTGCGTGAGAGCTTCGAAAACCCGCAAGTCAACATACCCACGCAATCCTAAGCAAGTTGGACGGGTGCGTGAGATCCCGCAAACCCACAAGACAACACACCCCGACAAGAATAAGCAAGTTGGACGGGTGCGTGAGAGCTTCGAAAACCCGCAAGTCAACACACCCCGACAAGAATAAGCAAGTTGGGCGGGTGCGTGAGAACTTCGAAAACCCGCAAGTCAACACACCCCGACAAGAATAAGCAAGTTGGGCGGGTGCGTGAGATCCCGCAAACCCACAAGACAACATACCCCGGCAAGGCCAAGTAAGTTGGGCGGGTGCGTGAGATCCCGCAAACCCATAAGACAACATACCCCGGCAAGGCCAAGCAAGTTGGGCGGGTGCGTGAGAGTCCTGAATTGAATCCAAAAACATGATTTATTAAAGAAGGAGAAAGAATGCTCAATCTGAAATTAAGAATAGAGTACCTAAAGGACCTGATCAAAGAAAAAGAACTAGCTTTAAAGAAAGCGCCGAAAGGTTCTGTGCATGTTTCGGTGATTGGTAATAAAGTGCGCTATTACCACAAGACTGAAAAGGGTCGAAAGTATATAAAAAAGAAAGAAGAACACAAAATTCAAATTCTGTGTCAAAAAGATTACGATAAGAAAGTTTTCCAGTGCGCGCAAAAGGAGCTTGTTCAATTAGAAAGACTTCAACAAGAAGTTCCAAAGTTAGCATGTGAGGAGGTGTTTGAATCTCTTCATGTGGCAAAGAAGAAGTACGTAAATCCAATTGTATTGCCTGATGATTTGTTTGCAGAGAAGTGGTTGGCACAGGAGTTTCAAGGTAAATCTCTTGGAAATATTGATAGTGAGTATTACACTGTGCGGAAAGAACATGTTCGTTCGAAAACAGAAATTTTAATAGCTGACGCATTATTGCGTCATAATATTCCTTATCGATATGAATGCCCACTTTACCTGGAAGGGATGGGCACAGTGTATCCTGATTTTACAGTGCTGAATGTTCGCTTGCGCAAAGAAATGTATTGGGAGCATATGGGGATGATGGACAATGCGGAATATGCACAAAAAGCCTTGAACAAAATTATTGCATATGAGAAAAATGATATCTTCCCTGGAGATAAGCTGATCTTGACCCACGAAACATTGCAATACGCTGTCCAGCCTGCAATTATTGAATCCACCATAAACAAGTATTTGAAATAAAATTTTCCAATATCAGTTCCAATACATCGTATCTATCAAACACAAAAAATAACCGAATAAGCAAAATTCAACAAAATCTCTTTCTTAGATGTTACAATTACAGCATCTTGGAAAGAGATTTTTTCGATACAAACAATAAGAAGAAAAGGCTATTAGGTTAATGCGAGGATAGGAGTATGAAGTTTAAACTTATAATAGACAGAGAGAAGGAAGAGAGTGTTGTTGTGACAGCCCACGGTCCAAGTGCGCTGACAGAAAAAATTGAAAATCTGGTCTTGTTTGAGGTGGGCGCTACAGGATTGATTGCGTTTGGGGAAGACGAGATGAGAAATCTTTCGTATGAAGAAATAGAATGTGTTTTTGTGGAGGGCCGTAAGACCTGGGCTGTAGATCAGGCAAATCAGGTGTGGCGTATCAAAGGAACTCTGTCGGAGACGGAGCAGATGCTGCCTAGCTATTTTGTGCGTGTCAACAAGTCGGCCATCGCTAACGAAAGCAGGATTCAAAAGTACTGCACATCTTTTAACAGTGCGGTGGATGTGGTCTTTATGTGCGGTCACAAAGAATATGTTTCAAGGCGTTGTTTTGCAGAATTAAAAAGGAGGTTTGGTCTGTGATGAAAAAGGTTATTGCTGAATTTATGACAAGAGGGCTGCTGGTTTGCGGATTTGGCCCGGTTATACTTGCAATTATTTATGGGGTTTTAGGAAAATGTGGAGTGCTAGAACATTTGTCTGTGGAAGAAGTTGTTCTTGGTATCCTTTCCATTACACTGATGGTGTTTATCGCGGCAGGAATCACATGCGTTTATCAATTTGAAAAAATCCCGTTGTTTTTGGCAATCTTGTTCCATGGGATTGCACTGTATGTGGACTATATCCTGCTATACACGGTGAACGGCTGGTTAAGAGAAGGGCTAGAACCATTTTTGATTTTCACCATTGTATTTGTGGTTGGATATGTGATCGTGTGGCTGATTATATACATCATTACCAAGAAAGGCACCGACAGATTAAATCGCTGCTTGGTGCATGGCAAGAATTAGAACAATCCACAGTTGGTGATGTGAGAACATCTATTGCCTGCTAAGGTCCTGGAATAAAGGGATGTTTGGTGGCATAAAAGTGAATATAACAAAGATTAAAGCAGTCAGGCAGAGCAAAACAATTGCTAACATAGAAAGCCTGGCTGCTTTTGCGCGATTGTACAGGTGCTGACTTCCTTGAAGCAGCCATCTTGTTTCGGATATAAAAACTGCGCTGATGGATACAAAATAGATAACGATGTTGAACCATTCCGGCGATTTCCCTGTAATACCTAAAAACGTGTAAAACATGACAGGAATCAGGACAGTTCCGAGCCAAATGCCTTTCAACTTAGAAAACCAATAATTGCCGGTTCCACGGATAATGTAGAGATACTCTATAAAAGAAAATAAAAAAGCCGGAAAAAACAATAGTTTCATGTGTTCCCAGATAGATTCATTTACTGCGCAAAACCACGCCACAAAAAGACTTTGTCCTGTCCATTTATAAAGCATGTGCAGTAACATTCCTAGTAAAACAGTAAAAATAAAGCCGGCAATCTGCCATCGAAGGATTTTTCTTTGCATTGTGTACACTCCTATTGTAAAATGTTTTTATAACTAATAGTATGCTCAAAATTTGAAAATAGATAAGGCGGTATGTATAGTGATTCCAATCATTCCTACAGAAAGAGCATTAAAAAACAATTTTGATCAGTATGGATTTCAAAAAACAGGGGGTGCGCAATGAAAAAAATTTTAGCAGTATGTATGATGGCTGTAATGTGTTTTATGGTAGCAGCTTGTGGAGGAAAAGACGGAGAGACAACTACACCGCAGGAAGGCGAGAACAAACCTGTACAGGAACAGCAGCAGGAACAGGTTGCGCCTGAACAGGGGGATGTAGATACTCAAACTCAGAATGAAGGAGAGGGTATTTTAGACAATCCTGTAAGCATCGTATATGAATTTGAAAATGAGAATTTGAATGCTGATAGCGGCGAAGTATATTTCTATGCAGGATACACAAAGCCGGTTGTGACAATTCGAGACAATGCGGTAGCTGCTGATAAGATTAATATGTATTTTGATAATAGTCAGGAAGCGTTTGAACAGTTGATAGATGACTATGCTGTTGATGCCAAAGATTATTATGGCATCACTCAGGGAATGTCTAACTATTTGTGGCATAGAGATCTTGCGCAGAGCAGAGCCGATGCAGGGATTATTTCCTTCATTGAAACAGAAGATACATATCTTGGAGGGGCTCATGGAAGTTTCTGTATCACAGGGTACAACTTTGATACAGCTACAGGGGAAGCGTTAAAACTTGAGAATCTGTCTGACGATCCAGCTGGTTTTTATCAAATGGTGAAAAAGAGTATTATTGAACAGTGCAAGAAGTATCCTGAACAGGAAGCATTCTATAACCCAGTAGGCAGCGAAGAATTTGCCAGCAGCATTGATGATGTGTTAAATAGCAATAGCTGGTATTTTACAAAAGAAGGACTGGAGATCATTGCAAATCAGTACGCTATAGCACCATATGCGGCAGGAAATTTTACTTTTGTGATTCCATACGATGAGCTGGATGGATTGCTTGATAAGTATGCTTACAAAGGAGCTTTCATAAAGTCTGTTAAATATGAAGAAACTTGTATGATCGATCTGAACGGCGATGGCCAGGAAGACAAGATTCAGACTCTGGTGAAAAGAGATGAATACGACTGGATCAGCGAGATAACATTTGATATCAATGACGGTAATTGCAGAGTATCTATCGACAACAATTACACCGGCGAGGATAAGCCATTCTTGGAAAATCCTATGAACACCTATTGTGTGGTGGATCTTGATAAATCTGATGATTACATTGAGATTGCTGTCGGTGATTATGGAATGAACGATTACAACGCGACATATTTTTACAGATACACCGGAGATAAGCTGGAGTACCTGGGCTATATTCCAGACGTTCTGGAGAACAGCAGAGTTGAAGTCTACGGAAACGGAATGATCAAAGGTACTATGCGTATGGAAATGGTAGAAACTGTTAGAAGTAACGTTTACTATCAGTTGAAAGATGAGAGAGTGTCGCTCATAGAACAAGATTGGTACGTGCCGGACTACAGTCATTATTCCGAAGAATATCTGGAACATGACGTTTTGCAGGATGTGACAGTTTACAAGGCAAACGATGTTCAGTCAGAAAAGGTGATACTCAAAAAAGGCGAAGAAGATGTGCGTTTTTTGGCAACTGACAACGTAGAATGGGTAAAACTCCAGACAGAAGACGGAGCAATCTATTACATGCACATGGTTCAGCCGATTATCGTTGATTCTGATGGAACAGAAGGCTATGTAACAGACATATTTGAAGGAATCCTGCTGGCAGGATAGAAGAAACGCATGCGGGAGAAAAGGAGAACACAAAAAATGGTGTATAGAAAGTTTAAAGATATAGAATTGTCAGGATTAGGCATGGGAACCATGCGCTATCCGGTAATCGATGGAAAGATGAATCAGATCGATAAAGAAGCTGCCCGTGAAATGATTGCTTACACAATGGCAAATGGCATCAACTACTATGACACTGCCTGGGGATATCATGGCGGCATGTCAGAACCTGTCACAGGGGAATTGCTGAAAGAATATCCTAGAGACAGCTTTTATCTGGCTACAAAATTCCCGGGATACGATACAGCTAATTTCGGAAAGGTAGAAGAGATTTTTGAAGAACAGCTTCGCAGATGTCAGGTTGATTACTTTGACTTTTATCTGATCCACAATGTGGATGAACATAATATTGAATACTATCTTGATGACGAAAAATACAAAACAGTGAGCTATCTTTTGAAACAGAAAGAGTTGGGAAGAATCCGTTACCTTGGTTTTTCTTTCCACAGCTTACATGACACAACAAGACGTTATCTGGAAGCCTATGGCCATTGCATGGAGTTTGCACAGATTCAGCTGAACTGGTTGGACTGGACCTATCAGAAAGCAAAAGAGCATGTGGACCTGCTTCGCGAATTCGATATGCCGATCTGGGTTATGGAACCACTTCGCGGCGGCAAGTTGGTATCTTTAGATGCAGAGGATGAGGCAAAATTAAAAGCACTTCGTCCAGAAGAAACAATTCCAGCCTGGTCCTTTAGATTTTTGCAGGCATTTCCAGATGTGAAGATGATTCTTTCCGGAATGTCTGATCTTGAGCAGGTAAAACAGAATATAGAGACATTTGCCACAGAGGCGCCATTGTCTGAAGAGGAGACAACAGCATTGCTTAGCGTTGCAGATGATATTCTTGCAAGAACATTAGTGCCATGTACTGCATGTCGTTACTGTACACCTTACTGTCCAAAGGGACTTGATATTCCAACGATCTTGGCAGCTTGCAACGAACATGCTATCACAGGAGGAGGCTGGGCAGTGGATGCCATGATTGGCAGTCTTCCAGAAAACAAGCGTCCAAAAGACTGTGTTGGATGTAAGGCATGCGAAGCGGTTTGCCCACAGAAACTTCCTATTGCAGATACGATTGCGGATCTGGCCAAAAAGCTTGGATAGTTACAGAAAGTTTTTGAAAAATACAAAAATGTGCAGATTATAGGGATGCTTTCCGAAAAGAAACCACTTTTTTAATGGAAAATATTGTGATAGAATGACTCCATTATGCGAAAAGATTCGAGCGGTGGATCTTTTACGTACTCACCACGGAGGTATACAAAATGAAAAAAGGAAATCCAGTGGCATTGTTACCAATTCTTGTATTCTTGGTGCTCTATCTTGGATTAGGTATTACTTTCGAGTATATTATGCACATCCCAATGGGATTTTATAATATACCGATTGTAGTAGCTTTTCTTGTAGCACTGTTGGTAGCATGCCTCCAGAACCGTAAGCTTAAGTTTGATGATAAGCTGATTCTTATGGCCAAAGGTGTTGGCGATAAGAACATCATCACCATGATTTTGATCTTCATGGCAGCAGGTGTTTTCGTTGGAACAGTTGGACGAAGCAGTGCAGAAAGTGTTGCATATTTCGTTCTTTCAATCATTCCAGCGCAGTATGCAGTTTTAGTATTATTTATTGTTAGTGCTTTCGTATCACTGGCAATGGGTACATCAGTAGGTACTATCACATTGATTACTCCAATCGCGGTTGCTATCGCAGCAAGCACAGGTTTCCCTGTTCCACTTTGCGTAGGAACTGTTGTTGGCGGTGCGATGTTTGGTGACAACTTGTCCTTTATCTCAGATACAACGATTGCAGCATGTAATGGTCAGGGCTGTGCAATGAAAGATAAGTTCCGTGAGAACTTCTGGATTGCATTCCCAGCAGCCATCGCCACAGGTATTATTATTGTGATCAAATGTGCTGGCGCAGACGTAAGCAACATTGTAGTTGGAGAATATAATCTTATCCAGATCATTCCATATGTATTGGTATTGATCGGCGGTATCATTGGTATCAACGTATTTGTGGTATTGCTTATCGGTATCGTATGTGGCTGTATTATCATGGTTGCAACTGGAGCAACAGCAGTTACAGATCTGATTGCAAGTATGGGCAGTGGTGCATCTGGTATGTTTGAGACAACTATGGTAGCGATCTTAGTGTCTGCAATCTGTGCTTTGATTGCGGAACACGGCGGATTCGTTGCGCTCCTGAACTTTATCAAACGTATCTTCAAAGGCAAAAAGGGCGGCAAACTTGGCATGGGTCTTTTGGTTGGCGCAATGGACGTTGCAACAGCTAACAATACAGTTGCTATCGTTATGGCAAACCCAATCGCAAAAGAGATGTCTGAAGATTACGATATCTCCCCAAGAAAAGCAGCATCCATCCTGGATACATTCTCCTGTGTTGCACAGGGTATCATTCCTTATGGTGCACAGATGCTGGTAGCTTTGGCTGCTTGTGCGGAACTTGGTTACGAAGTGTCTGCATTCCAGATTATGCCAAATCTGCTGTATCCATATTTACTGCTGATTAGCGTACTTGTATTTATTTTTATTATTCCAGAAAGAAAAAATAAGACAAAATAAGCAAAGCAAAAAATGAAAAATATGACGAAAACCCCAAAAAAATTCACCGTTTTTTGGGGTTTTATTTTTGCATTTTTTGGATATCTTTAACATGCTCAAAAGAAACTGGGAAAAATGTAAGAAATTAACAAAAAGAAGTATATAGTTACATAAAAACGATGTGCAAAGTAGTGCAAAAAACTGTAGGAAATTGTATATAACTAACAAAAATATTGCTTGTATACAATAGCCTCATTGTACTCAAGGCAGAAAAGTGGTAGACTCAAAAGTATCAGAAGTGTATGTTTTTACGCAAAAAATTATAGAAGGGGTACGAGAAAGATGAGCAATCCTATTATTACACTTGAAGGTGTTGAAAAAGCTTTTGGTAAGAACCTCGTTGTAAAGAAGATGAATCTTGAAATCGCAGAAGGTGAGTTTCTTACACTGCTTGGACCTTCAGGTTGTGGAAAGACAACAACACTGCGTATGATCGCAGGCTTTGAGGATGCTACTACTGGTGTCATCAAGGTAGAAGGTGAACGTGTTGAGACAAAAGAGGCATATCAGCGAAACGTTAATACAGTTTTCCAGAACTATGCTCTTTTTCCACACATGACAGTTTATCAGAACGTTGCATACGGTCTGACAATCAAGAAAGTACCAAAGGATGAAATTCATCAGAGAGTAACAGAAATGCTTCGCATGGTTCAGTTAGAAGGATTTGAACAGCGTAAGCCAGATGCTCTCTCCGGTGGACAGAAACAGCGAGTTGCTATTGCAAGAGCACTTGTAAACAATCCAAAGGTATTACTTCTGGACGAACCACTTGGAGCACTTGACTTAAAACTGCGTAAGCAGATGCAGATCGAGCTGAAACGTCTTCAGAAAAAACTGGGCATTACATTTATCTACGTAACACACGATCAGGAAGAAGCTCTTACAATGAGTGACCGTATCGCAGTTATGCACGATGGTGTTATCGAACAGCTTGACGCACCAAGTGAAATCTACGAACGACCAAAGACAAAATTCGTTGCAGGATTTATCGGCGAATCCAATATTTTTGACGGCGTTGTTGAAAAAGTGGAAGGCGATATGATCACAATGAAGTCTGCACAGGGAACAATGGTTGTTAAAGGTGAAGGCTTTGAAGTAGGCGAAGAAATGCACATTGCAGTTCGTCTTGAAAACGTAGAATATTCTGCAGCTCCTGTAGATGGCTTTGACCTTCCAGGTAAGGTAAAAGACTTTATCTATCAGGGTTCTGTAATTAAGACATCCGTTGATATGGACGGCGGTCAGGAAATTAAATACAACAGATTTGAAAGAGAATCTGATGTGGCAGAAGGAGAACGTGTATATATTTACTGGAATCCAGCAAATGCCGTTGCAATTAAGAAGAGTAACTAGGGGGCGCTTTTATGAGTAAAAAGACAGCTGAACAGGCTGCAACAGCTCCTGTTCGTAAAAAGAAAAAGAACGCGTTACCGGCTCTTGCAACTGCAGGTCCGGTATCAGCATGGATGATTCTTTTTGTAACCATCCCTATGATCTACATCATCGTGATCAGTTTCATGTCACGAAGCGTATTCGGTGACGTAGTCATGGAACCTTCTCTGGAAAGTTATGTCACAATCTTAGATCCTACATACTTTAAAGTTATTTTAGAGTCCATTAAGATTGCTGGTATTACTACTGGTTTGTGTCTGCTGATCGGTTATCCGCTGGCTTACTTTATTGCACGTAAACCAAAGGATGTGGCAGCAAGACTGATCACACTGTTAATGATTCCTTTCTGGACCAGTTCTCTGATGAGACTGAACAGCTGGTTGACATTCTTCCAGCAGCAGGGACCTGTTAACACATTATTATTAAACCTTGGTATCATCGATGAGCCTATCTCATTCCTTTACACCAACGGTCTGGTAATGCTGGGTCTGTTAACAAATATGTTACCATTCGCCGTATTGCCTCTGTACAGTACAATTGAAAAATTAGACAAGTCATTATTGGAAGCTTCCAACGACTTAGGTGCTGACAGAAAAACAACATTCCTTAGAATTACATTACCAATCACATTCCCAGGTTTGTTCTCTGCGATCATCCTGGTATTTATCCCATCTCTTGGTATCTATACAGTTACAGATATCCTGGGCGGCGGTAAAGTTCTCTTCATTGGTAATATTATCAAGAACCAGTTCGGACTTGTACGAAACTGGCCGCTGGGTGCGGCGCTGTCAGTATTGCTGATGGTTATCACCTTACTCTTAATATTCATCTATACGCGATTCGCGAAGATGGAAGATATGGAGGTAATCTAGTATGGCAGGCTTATCCAAGAAACAGAAGCAGGAAAGAAGATTTAAATGGTTTAGTAACATTTACATTTTTATCATCTACGCCATTTTATACCTTCCTGTAGCAATGATTATGATTTACTCCTTCAATGACCAGAAGTACAACTACTACTGGGCTGGTTTTACTACCAAGTGGTACGGCGAGATGCTGGGTAACCATGCGCTGATCGACAGTTTAGTGTATACGATTGTCATCGCAGTGCTTGCAACATTGATCTCCGTTGCGATTGGTACAATCGGTGCAATTGGTCTTAAGAAGTTCGAGTTTAAATTCAAAAAAGTAATCAACAACGTATTGTTTATTCCTATCATCGTTCCAGAAATCGTATTAGCAGTTGCGATCCTGATCATTTTCATGAAATTGGGTCTGGCTTTAGGTCTGGGAGCGATCCTGGTAGGTCACTGTACTTTCTGTATTCCATACGTAGTTGTAACTATTAAGGGTCGAATCAGTGGTGATAATGAAACATTACAGGAAGCGTCCATGGACTTAGGTGCTAACCGTATCCAGACATTCTTCCGTGTAACATTACCTACAATCTTCCCTGGTGTAATGAGTTCCGCATTCCTTTCCTTTACACTGTCCTTCGACGACGTTGTAATGTCCAACATGCTGGCGGGTGCTGAACACTCCACATTACCAGTTTTAATCTTGTCAAAGGCAAGAACAGGTATCACACCTGACGTTAATGCTTTGACAACAATCGTGATTCTGATCATCATCGTAGGGGTGATTTTGAATAATGTATTATCTAACAGAAGTGCTAAAAAGAAAAAAGCACAAGAATAAGGAGGATTAACCATGAAAAAATTAGTAGCATTGTTACTTGCAGGTGCGCTTTGCCTTGGCTTAGCAGCATGCGGTGGCACAGACAAACCAGCTGACGCTCCAGCTTCTTCTGCAGGCGGAGAACAGACAGCAGCTAGCGAAGAACTGAACATCTTCATGTGGGGCGACTACATTGACGCTAACATGATTTCCCAGTTCGAAGCAGACAACAACTGTAAGATCAACCTTTCTTACATGAGCGACAACGCTGACTCTATCAACAAATTAACAGCAGGTGCTGGTGATGAGTATGACCTGATCATGACATGTGACGCTTACATGGATTCCCTGATCGCAGGCGGATACCTTGAACAGATCAACACAGCTAACATCCCTAACACAGCTAACTTAAATGAATCTTACTGGGTAGCTAAAGATTACTGTGTACCATACTTAATGAACTACATCTACGTAATCTACAACACACAGACATGCCCAATCGAAATCACATGCTACAACGATCTTATTGATCCAGCATTAAAAGGCCAGATCGGTTCCGTTGACGGCGCTAGAAACATTTTCCCAATCGCTTTAGTAGCATTAGGATATGACCCTAACTCCACAAACGAACAGGAAATCGCTGAAGCTTACGAATGGCTTGTTAAATACAACGACAACGTAAAAGCATACGGCAACGTAGAAAAGAACATCGCTACAGGCGAAATCTCTGTAGGTTTCACATATGATGGTAATGCTTCTTGGGCTATGGCTGAAACAGAACCAGGCACAATCGCTATCGCTGATTTCAAAGAAGATCCAATCCAGTTAGGTATGGACTTATTCGTAATTCCTAAGGGAGCAAAACACATCGACTTAGCAGAAAAATTCTTAGACTACATGTTAGTACCAGAAGTTATGGCAGCAAACTTAGATCTGTTCCCATACTCTTGTCCAAACGATGCAGCTGTAGCAGTTGCTTCTGAAACTTATACAAATGACCCAGCTAGACAGTTTGCTTACAAAGAAAACGTATTCTTCCAGGAAGACGTTGGAGAAGCTCTGATGGTTTACAACGATTTCTATCAGAAACTTAAAGTTGGCGAATAATTCGTTATAACAGATTTTGGAGAAGTATTATGTTAAAATTTGATGAACAGAAAATGATCGATAGCGTTAACGGAGCTCTTGCTCTTCGTGGCGATATCGAAGCAATCATCGACCAGATCGTAGCAGATGGTTACAAAAACATTTGCTGGTTAGGTATTGGTGGTACATGGGCATCTGCTCTTCAGGCAGAAGTTCATATGAAAGAGTTCTCTGCAATCGATTTCTTTGTAGAAAACGCAGCAGAATACAACATGACAGGTAACAAACGTATTGGCGAAGGCACAATCGTTATTATCTCTTCCGTATCCGGAACAACTGTTGAAGTTGTAGAATCTGTGAAAAAAGTTCACGAAGCTGGCGCTAAAGTATTCGGTTTCATCGATAAACTGAACACACCATTAGCAGAAATGGTTGATTACATCATCACATATCCAGCTAACGAACAGCTTAAATTCTTCATGGTAGCTGATTACTTCATGAAACTGAACGGTGAATTCCCACAGTATGATGATGTATATGCTCAGTTTGATGCTCACCTTGCAAAAGGTCTTGTAGAAGTTGAGAAAGCTGCTGATGAATTTGGTAAAGCTTATGCAGAAGAACATTGTGAAGATGAACTTCACTACTTCATCGGCGCAGGTAACCAGTATGGTGCAACATACTCCTACGCTATGTGCTACTGGGAAGAACAGCACTGGATTCGTACAAAATCAATCCACAGTACAGAATTCTTCCACGGTATGTTAGAAGTAGTAGAAAAATATACACCAGTTACAGTGTATATCGGTGAAGATTCACAGAGAGCAGCAAGCGAAAGAGTTGCAAGATTCTTACCTAAAGTTTGCGGCAATTACACAATCATTGATACAAAAGATTATCCAATGGAAGGTATCAGCGAAGAATACAGAGGTTATATCAGCCACCTGATCATGCACGCTGTAAACAATCGTATTGATGCTCATATCGAAGCAATTAATCACCATCCAATGGAAATCAGAAGATATTATCGTCAGTTCGATTATTAATATTTTCAAAGAAAAGGGCTGCTGCAAGATTGCGGCAGCCCTTTAAAAATGCGCAGGGGGAAATGCGGATGAAATTAGGGCTTTTTACAAGCGGATATCAGCGTAGCCCATTGGAACAGGCTTTTGAGGATGCCTGTAGATTTGGCTATGACTATATTGAATTATGGGGTGGATTTCCACATGCATATGTGGAAGATTTAAAGACGAAATCTACAGCACATATCTGTGCTTTGATCGATAAATATAATATGCCGGTGTCTTGTTATACACCGGAACACAATGGTTATCCATACAATTACATGATAGGGGACGATGGGCAGTGGGAGCGCAGTATGCGATATCTGGAAGACGCCATTGGCCTGACGGCAGAGCTTGGAGCTCCGTACATGTTGTTTTCAGCCGGTCATGCTGGGTATGAAGCTACAGACGCAGAGATTTTTGCAAGACTGGTAAAAAGTGTGGAGCGCCTTACAAGACGTGCAGAAGAAAAGAATGTGAAACTGATTCTTGAACCATTGACAATCTACGAAAGCAATGTGATTACTAGTGCAAAAGAATTAGAACGGGCGCTTGCGGCAGTGCCATCTGACCATCTGGTTGGTATGGTTGACCTGGCGGTTCCATTTACCACTGGCGAACCGGCAGCGGAATATGTGCGAAGATTAGGCAAACGTTTTGATTACTTACATATTATTGATAATGATGGTGTCAGTGACAGCCACATTTTACCAGGGGATGGAAATCTGCCATTGGGTCCGGTTCTGAAAGAAATCCAGAGAGCCGGCTTTGATGGACATGCTACAATTGAATTGGTAACTGGTTATCTGAAGGAGCCATCTGTATATGCAGGGATCGCGATTCAGCGAGTAAGAGAACTGCTTGCAGAGTAGAGCGAATGGTTTGATAGATTTGAATAGAGAGTTTTTGAAAATAAAAGTTTTGAAATAAAGATGGAGGATGTATATAATGGAAAAGAAAATTAGAATTGCAACTGTTGGTGACAATTGCATGGACGTATACGATAAAGATGGCAAGGCATATCCAGGAGGAAATCCTATCAACGTTGCAGTTTATATCAAACGACTTGGCGGAGATTCCTGTTATATTGGTGCTGTAGGTACAGATCCATATGGTCAGGTGATGATTGATGCCATCAAAGGAAAAGGTGTAGATGTTTCCCGTATTAAAGTTCTGGAAGGAACTACTGCTGTAACTCACGTTGAGATCATCGATGGTGACCGTGTGTTTGGTGACTACGAAGAAGGTGTAATGGCAGATTTTAAGATTGATGCAGATGACATCGAGTTTCTCTGTGGCTACGACATGGTTGTGTCCGGCATTTGGGGAATGATTGAAAAAGATGTGGAAGCGATTAAGGCAAAGGGTGTTCCTGTGGCTTTTGACTTTGCTACAATGAAAGAGCACGAAGTTATTGATATTGCTATTCCTCATGTTGATTATGCATTCTTTGCAGATGATGAAACAAGCGAAGAAGAAATCAAAGAATTCATGAAAGCTATGCATGCTCGCGGACCAAAAGTAGTTACTGTTACTCGCGGCGGTGAAGGAAGTATTGCGTACGACGGAAAAGAATTCTACAAATTTGGTATTGTTCCATGTGAAGTTGTTGATACAATGGGAGCTGGAGACAGCTTTATCGCAGGATTCCTTTATTCTATTTGTGCAGGAAAAACAATTCCTGAGGCTATGGCTGATGGCGCTGCAAACAGTAGCGTAACAATTGCTTATTCCGGTGCATGGTAAAATCTGCGGTTTAATAAGCTGTATGAAATTTTTAGAAGTTTAGTTAAAAAGGAGTACTAATTAAAATGAGAATTGGTGTAACATACGAAGATGGCCAGATTTTTCAGCATTTTGGTCACACACAGCAGTTTAAACTGTATGACATTGAAGCTGGAAAAGTTGTAAATGAAATGATTGTAGATACAGCGGGCAATGGACATGGAGCACTTGCAGGTTTTCTTGCTGAACACAAAGTTCAGATTTTAATCTGCGGTGGCATTGGCGGAGGCGCTCAGATCGCTCTGTCACAGGCAGGAATCAGACTGCTTGGCGGAGTAACTGGAAGTGCTGATGAAGCGATTCAGGCGCTGTTAGAAAATCGTCTTGTTTTTAATCCAAATGTACAGTGCAATCATCATGGCCATGGTGATGGACACACATGCCATCATTAAGAATCTGACGAAAGAGGAAACTTTATATGGGACTTTTTAATGATATCAACAACCTGCGAATGGTATTTAAACCGTTGATGAAAACGAGAGCAGATGATTTCATACAGCGGGAAAAGATTAGCAGAAAATGTTTTTGCTGTGGCAAAAAAATGACACAGGGCCGAGTGACAATAGAAGAGAGAGGCAATCGTAATTTTGCCATGATCTATTGCCCAGAGGATGTGGGAATGTTAGAAAATGGTGCACAGGTGGTAATGCATGAGTCTACTTGGTATGATCCTGTATTTTACTGTGAAGATTGTCAGCAGGGATTGGGTGAATTCTCTCTGAAACTGGAATTTGGTAAAATGCCAAAATGTCTAGTGGAGGAACGCAAAGTTTCTGGCCAGCAGTGCCCGTATTGTAATAAGCCGATGGAAGAAGGTAATTTCTTTATTGCCTTTTTAGATCGCTATAGTATCAGTTGGTTTGATGAAGATCTTTTTGAAAACACCTATACGGTGCCACTGAGAAAAAGATCTATGACTCTGCGCAGATCAAAAGAATATCCAAATGCGCATGTATGTAAAAAATGCAAAAAGGTTTTTGCAAAACTTCCTCTGCAGAAAGACTTAAGACCGGGGAAATAAGTAAAAGGAATTAATTGAATGGAAAAGCAAGTTCAGGGCAGCCTGACACAAGGACCGATTTTTAAGGTCCTGATGAAACTGGCTCTGCCAATCATGGCAGCAGCGTTTTTGGCAACTGCATATAGTATCGTAGATATGTTCTGGATCGGTAAGCTGGGGGCAAACGCTGTGGCCGGAGTAGGTGCAGGTGGTCTCTTTATGTGGTTCTCCCAAGGACTTGCTACATTGCCGAGAATGGGCGGACAGATTCATGTGGGTCAAGCATTAGGCCGTGGAGAGCGAGATGTTGCCAGAGAATACGCTGTAGCGTCCATGCAGATGATCATCTTGTTCAGCGTTCTGTTTGGACTAGTGTTTTTTATCTTTACAAATCCG
>JAZQSD010000059.1:0-9589 GCA_045629925.1 Eubacterium sp. | reverse complement strand
CTGTTTGGAAAACCATTTCTTGAGGCAACATCGCCGATAGAATGATCTGTGTCTATCAGTTCGTCATAAGCTCTGCAAACACGAATTTCTTCCAAATAGGAATGGTATGTAGTGTTGGCATGTTTGCGGAACATTTTTGACAGATGAGTTGCAGTATAACCGAATTTTTTTGCGGTATTTTCTAAGGTAAGCTCTGTGTTCCAGCTTTCTTTCATATAATCCGTAATGATAGACAGCTGATTTTGACCACGATTTTGAACCTTGGTATCATGTGTGGTATCGTTGCTCAAATATTTTGTAACTAAATCGAATAATACACAAAAGAAAATGCTTTGAACTTTAAATTCGTACCCTGTCATTTTTTCCAGATAAGCGTCATAAATTCGCTCTAAATGAAGCATGAATTCGTGATCTTGCTTTGGTGTGTATGTGTTAAAGCGAATATAGCTTTTGTCTGTAAGGTAATTGCCAAATAAGCTGAGTGGAATCTGCAAAACAAATGTAGTATTTTTTGTTGGCGCATCAACAGAATGTATTTCGTTTGAATTAACAAGAATGAATTCGCCTGCTTTTAAAGGGAATTTCTCATCATTAATACAAAAAACAACATTGCCGTCAAAAACGGCAAAGATTTCAACGGATCTGTGCCAATGGTTAGAGCGATGATAATTGCCGTCTCTACCTTCGAATTCAAACATTTTAAATGGCAGATTACTGTTTGGAATAACTAATTCGTGTGTGGATTCCATATGACTTTGTTCTCCATAAATAATTTTAACAATATTCTATATCAGAAAATGACAAGAATCAATGAAAAAAACAAGAAAAAGCATAAAAAAGCCCCGTTACATGGACAAATATTCCATAACGGGGCAATTTTTTAAACAAATAATGGTTTTACAGTAGGATAAATATTTTTAAATTTCTGATACTGTGCTTCATAGCGAGCTACGATTTCAGGGTCTGGTTCAATTGTTTCCACAACACGAACAACCTGAGCAGCAACAGCTTCAACATTCGCATATTCCCCACATCCAACAGCGGCAAGCATTGCAGCACCTAAAGCAGGGCCTTCTTCACATTCAATCACATCTACTTTCAGATTAAGAATGTTAGCGAGCATCTTTTTCCAAAGAGCACTCTTAGCGCCACCACCGCACACTTTTGTGCGTTCTAATTTGATGCCAAGGCTTTTGGCTACTTCCAATGAATCGCGAAGACCATATACAACGCCTTCTAATACGGCCTGAGTCATATCGGAACGAGTGGAATCCATAGACATTCCGATAAACATAGCGCGAGCATCTGGGTTGTTGTGAGGAGATCTTTCGCCCATTAAATATGGAAGGTAGAAAATGTGATTGCGACCTAACTTGTCGTCTGTAATATCTTTCTGTTCTGCTGGGAAATCAGTAGTGTTGAGAATATCTTCTGCCCACCATTTATTGCAAGATGCTGCGCTGAGCATACAACCCATTAAATGATAGCTGCCATCTGCATGTGCAAATGAGTGCAGGGCATTATATTTATCAACACCAAAATCTTTGCTGGAGATAAAAATTGTGCCTGATGTTCCAAGGGAAATGTTACACATTCCATCGCCAACTGTTCCAGTACCTACAGCAGCGGCGGCATTATCGCCGGCGCCAGCAATAACTTTTACTGTTTCTTTTAACTGAAGACGTTCTGCCATAGCAGGAGTGAGTGTGCCGACTACTTCATAACTTTCATATAATTTAGGAAGCTGTTCAGCTGTTATGCAGCAAAGCTCCATCATTTCTTTGGACCAGCAACGGTTTTTCACATCTACCAGCAGCATACCGGATGCATCGGACAAATCTGTACAGAAAGAACCGGACAGCATATATGCCAGATAGTCTTTTGGAAGCATGATCTTGGCAATTTTAGCAAATTTTTCAGGTTCGTTTTCTTTCATCCAAAGAATTTTTGGTGCAGTAAAGCCTGCAAATGCAATGTTTGCTGTATAAGAAGAGATTACTTCTTTGCCGATTGTTTCATTCAAGTATGCAACTTCTTTGCCAGTACGGCCGTCGTTCCATAAGATTGCTGGACGGATTACGTTATCGTCTGAATCTAAAGTAACCAATCCGTGCATCTGTCCGCCAAAACTAATGCCAGCAACGTCGTCCTTGTTGTAACCATCTAACAGTTCATCGATGCCGATGAGTGACTGCTTCAGCCAGTCTTCTGGGTTCTGTTCAGACCAGCCTGGCTGAGGGAAATACAGAGGATATTCTTTGGAAACCGTTTTTAAAATAGAACCCTCGCTGTTCATCAATAACAATTTTACTGATGATGTGCCAAGGTCAACACCTATATATAACATAAGGTTCCTCCTATGATAGTTTTGTGTGGATTAGTTCCAAGGGTTTTCTGTTGGATATCTTACGCCTGCTGGCTGGTTGTATCCGATTTCATCGACTGGAACACCAATGTATTTGAATACTTCATATAAAGTTTTTCCGAAATGTCCGAAAGCAACAGCGCCGTGATGTGGATATCCACCTTCGATCAGAACGTGACGGTAGAATCTTCCCATTTCTGGAATTGCGAAGATACCGATTGCGCCGAAGGAACGAGTTCTTACTGGAAGCACTTCACCCTGAGCAATGTATGCGCGAAGTTTGTTGTCGGATGTGCTCTGTAAACGGAAGAATGTGATGTCGCCAGGAACGATATCGCCTTCTAATGTACCCTGAGTAACTTCTTCTGGAAGAGCTCTGGCCATGATCATCTGGTATTTCATTTCGCAGAAACTTAATTTCTTGGAAGATGTATTTCCGCAGTGGAAGCCCATAAATGTATCTTTCAGTGTGTATGGGAATTTTCCTTTGATATCTTCTTCGTAAAGTACTTTTGGTACAGTGTTGTTGATATCTAATAATGTAACGATGTCATCGCTTACAACTGTTCCGATGAATTCGCTGAGTGCACCATAGATGTCTACTTCGCAAGATACAGGAATACCCTGTGTTGTGAGTCGGCTGTTTACGTAGCATGGAACGAATCCAAACTGTGTCTGGAATGCTGGCCAGCATTTTCCTGCGATTGCTACATATTTGCGATAACCTTTGTGTTCTTCAACCCAATCTTTTAATGTGAGCTCATACTGAGCAAGTTTTGGAAGGATTTCAGGTTTTTTGTTTCCTACACCAAGTTCTTCTTCCATTTCTTTAACGATTTCAGGAATTCTTGGGTCATTTGCATGTTTGTGGAATGCTTCGAATAAGTCTAATTCGGAGTTTTCTTCTACTTCTACGCCAAGGTTGTATAACTGCTTGATTGGAGCGTTACAAGCTAAGAAGTTATATGGACGAGGTCCGAATGTGATGATCTTAAGATCGTTTAATCCGATGATAGCTTTAGCGATTGGAAGGAATTCGTGGATCATGTCTGCGCATTCTTCTGCGTCGCCTACTGGATATTCTGGGATGTATGCTTTTACATTACGAAGCTGAAGGTTGTAACTTGCATTCAACATACCGCAGTATGCATCTCCACGACCCTGTACAAGGCTGTCGTAATCTTCTTCAGCAGCAGCAACAAACATTTTTGGTCCGTCAAAATGTTTTGCAAGTAATGTTTCAGAAATTTCTGGTCCGAAGTTGCCAAGATATACGCATAAAGCATTACAGCCAGCTGCTTTAATATCTTCTAATGCCTGTACCATATGGATTTCGCTTTCAACGATACAAACAGGACATTCATAGATATTTTCAGCGCCGTATTTTTCTGTGTACGCTTTGATGAGTTTCGCTCTTCTGTTTACAGAAAGACTTTCTGGGAAACAGTCTCTGCTGACAGCAACAACACCAATTTTAACTGTTGGAATATTTGTCATTTTTTCTTCTCCTTTTTTGCCTGGTTTGGTTAGTTAAAAATCCCTCATTTAGATATATACAGTATGACATAATGGGCTTTTTGCCACAACAAATTACTTATTCAATTGATATTAAAATCTTGTCTTTTTGGTTGGCGAAAAACGGAATTTGTGATTAAAAATTAAGATAAAAAAGAAACGGAGACGGCGGGATTCGAACCCGCGTGCCAGTTGCCCGGCAAATTGATTTCGAGTCAACCTCGTTATGACCACTTCGATACGTCTCCGCGTTTTTGATGATAGATAGAAAAAAGAAATTTCCTAAATAAACAAGTAAAGTATATGCTTACAAATTTCATTCGTCAAGGGACGAAATAGTGTTGTTCTTCGGCAAAAAATAGATTATACTATAACGTGGTATAGAAGTGTCCACAGGCGCTTGGAAAGGAGAGCAAATGTCATATACGGCCCTTTATAGAAAGTATAGACCTGGTGAATTTGAAGATGTCAAAGGCCAGGATCATATTGTTACAACTTTAAAGAATCAGATTATGGCGGATCGCATTGGTCATGCTTATCTTTTCTGTGGGACAAGAGGTACAGGCAAAACTACCATCGCAAAGATTTTTGCAAAAGCAGTAAACTGTGAAAATCCGGTAGAGGGAAGTCCGTGTGGTGTGTGTCCTGTATGTCAGGCAATTGCTCGTGGAAGTTCTATGAATGTAATCGAGATTGATGCTGCATCTAACAATGGTGTGGATAATATCCGAGAAATTCGAGATGAGGTAGGTTACTCTCCTACAGAGGGTAAGTACAAAGTGTATATCATAGACGAGGTTCATATGTTGTCTACGGGAGCGTTCAATGCGTTGCTGAAAACCTTAGAAGAACCTCCATCCTATGTTATTTTTATTCTGGCAACAACAGAGTCTCACAAGATTCCTACGACCATTTTGTCACGCTGCCAGAAATATGATTTTAGAAGAATAACAATAGATACGATTGCGGACAGACTTCGTGACCTGATGGTAGAGGAAGGTATCGAAGTAGAAGAGAAAGCGTTGCGCTATGTTGCGAAGGCTGCAGATGGTTCCATGCGAGATGCATTAAGTCTGCTGGATCAGTGCATCGCATTCTTCTTAGGGCAAAAGCTTACCTACGAACATGTGCTGGAAGTGCTTGGAGCAGTAGATACAGAGATTTTTAGCCGTTTGCTGCGGGCTATTTTGGTGGCGGATGTGGTGTCGGCGATGGAAGTGTTGGAGGAATTGGTTGTACAAGGCCGTGATCTGATGCAGTTTGTATCTGATTTTACTTGGTATGTGCGAAATCTATTACTGCTCAAGAGTTCTGATGAGATGGAAGATGTCCTTGATATGTCCAAAGAGAACCTCGCGTTGTTAAAAGAAGAGGCACAGATGGTGGACAGTGACATTTTAATGCGGTATATCCGAGTCCTGTCAGAGTTATCTGCGCAGATTCGATTTGCAACACAGAAGCGAGTGATGATAGAGATTGCTTTGATCAAATTATGCCGTCCGTCTATGGAAAGCCGACAGGATGCGTTGTTAGACCGCATTGTTCAGTTGGAACGCATGATGGAACAGGGTGTTCCTGTGGCAGCACTTCAGAGCGGAACATCAAAGACTGTGGAGATGGAAAAGCAAGGACAGAAGCCGCAGATGCCGGATGCACTGCCGGAAGAGGTTCAGCGCTTAATCGGGAATTGGAACACCATGCTTTTGGAGCTTCACCCAAGATGTCGAATGCATCTGACATCTTCAAAAGCAATCAGCATCGAAGCTGGCGCAGGAAATGAACTGATTCTTACTTTTTCTAAAGACAGAGAATTTTCTTATCAGGAAATTTCCAGCGAAGAGCAGTTGAAGGTGATCGAAGATACTTTTTCGAAAGTGGTCGGAAAAAGAGTTAAGCTAGTTGTTAAACTAGATGAATATGCCGGTGCTTTTTCAAAAAGCCACAATACGGTGGAAGATTTCATGAATGTATTTGGCCAGGCTGGTATTGAGATTGAAGATGAAGATTTTTAATTATAGAGAATAGATCAGGAGGATATATATATGGCAAAAAGAGGTGGATTCCAGGGCGGTATGCCTGGAAACATGGCAAATTTAATGAAGCAGGCGCAGAAGATGCAGCGTCAGATGGAAGAAGCTCAGCAGAAATTAGAAGAGCTTGAAGTAACAGCTACAGCTGGTGGCGGCGCGGTTGAAGTAACTGTTTCCGGCAAGAAAGAAGTAATGAAAGTAAAACTTGCAGAAGAAGTAGTTGACCCAGATGATATCGAAATGCTGGAAGACCTTATTGTGGCGGCAACAAATGAAGCGCTTAGAAAGGTTGACGAAGCATCACAGTCATCTATGGCTGGTATCACAGGCGGCCTTGGTGGAGGATTTCCTTTCTAATGGATTACTATAGCAAACAGATTTCCAAGTTGATCGAGGAGCTTTCGTCGCTTCCTGGAATCGGCAGCAAATCTGCCCAGCGTTTGGCGTTTCACTTGTTGAATCTGCCAACAGAACGAGTGGAACAGTTTGCAGGAACTATTCTGGACGCGAAGAGAAATGTCCGTTATTGCAAGACTTGTTTTACACTAACAGATGATGAGGAATGTCCGATTTGCAAGAACCAGTCCCGCAACCATAAGGTGATTATGGTGGTGGAGAACACCAGGGATCTTGCGGCGTATGAGAAGACAGGACAGTTTGATGGGGTATATCATGTTCTGCATGGCGCGATCGCACCGATGCTTGGAATTGGACCAAATGACATAAAGTTAAAAGAGTTAATGGTTCGTCTGGCCAAAGATGTGGATGAGGTGATCATTGCCACCAACTCCAGTCTGGAAGGCGAAACGACGGCCATGTATATCAGTAAATTGATTAAACCAACAGGGATTAAGGTGACACGAATTGCCAGCGGGGTTCCGGTTGGTGGCGATCTGGAGTACATTGACGAAGTCACGTTGCTCCGAGCGCTTGAAGGAAGAATTGAGTTATAATTTTAAATAAAGGAGATGCATTCTTATGACAACATTAGACTTACAGAAAATTGCTGTCGAAGTGCGCAAGGGTGTTATTGTAGGTACACACAGCGCTAAGTCTGGACACCCAGGCGGATCTTTGTCTGCAGCAGATATTTTTACCTACCTTTACTTTGCAGAGATGAACGTAGATCCTGCAAATCCAAAAGACGACAACCGTGACCGTTTTGTTCTTTCTAAAGGACATGTTGCGCCAGGTCTCTACGCAACATTGGCACAGAAAGGATTCTTCCCAGTAGAAGATTTGGAAACACTTCGTCATGTAGGTTCTTATCTTCAGGGACATCCAGATATGAAACACATCCCAGGTGTAGATATGTCCAGCGGTTCTCTTGGACAGGGCTTGTCTGCAGCAGTTGGTATGGCATTAGCTGGAAAAATGGATCAGAAAGATTATCGTGTTTACGCGCTTTGCGGAGATGGTGAAATCCAGGAAGGTCAGATTTGGGAAGCAGCAATGTTCGCTGGTCATAGAAATTTAGACAATCTGGTAGTTATTGTTGATAACAATGGTCTTCAGATTGATGGTGATATCGCTGACGTTTGTTCTCCATATCCAATCGACAAAAAGTTTGAAGCATTCAACTTCCATGTAATCAACATCGATGGACATGATTTTGAACAGATTGCAGCAGCTTTAAAGGAAGCAAGAGAAACAAAAGGACAGCCAACAGCAATCGTTGCTAAGACTGTTAAGGGCAAAGGCGTTTCCTTCATGGAAGGCAAAGCAAGCTGGCATGGCACAGCGCCAAATGACGAACAGTTCGCCATCGCGATGGAAGAATTACAGAAAGCAGGTGAAGCATTATGTCAGAAGTAAAGAAAATTGCTACTAGAGAAAGTTACGGTAATGCGCTGGTAAAATTAGGAGAAGCACATGATGATCTGATCGTATTAGATGCTGACCTTGCAGGCGCAACAAAGACAAGCACATTTATGAAAGCATTCCCAGAACGTCACATTGATTGTGGTATCGCGGAAAGCAACATGGCAGGTATTGCAGCAGGTCTTGCTACATGTGGAAAGGTTCCATTTATGAGCTCTTTTGCTATGTTTGCAGCAGGAAGAGCTTACGAACAGGTTCGTAACTCTATCGGTTACCCACACTTAAATGTTAAGATCGGTGCTACTCACGCAGGTATTTCTGTAGGTGAAGACGGTGCTACACATCAGTGTAATGAAGATATCGCTCTTATGAGAACTATCCCAGGCATGGTTGTAATCAATCCAGCTGACGCTGTAGAAGCAGAAGCAGCTGTTAAAGCTGCTTACGAATATGTAGGACCTGTTTACTTAAGATTTGGTCGTCTTGCTATTCCTGTATTCAATGATGAAGCTACATACAAATTCGAAATCGGCAAAGGTATTACATTAAAAGAAGGCAAAGATGTTACAATTATTGCAACAGGACTTTGTGTAAGCGAAGCTGTTCAGGCAGCGGAAATGCTGAAAGCTGATGGTATCGATGCTGAAGTAATCAACATCCACACAATCAAACCATTAGATGAAGAATTAGTAATCGCTTCTGCTACAAAGACAGGAAAAGTTGTTACTGTTGAAGAACATTCTATTATCGGTGGTCTTGGCAGTGCAGTTTGCGATTGTCTTGCTGCAAATGCACCAACAAAAGTACTGAAGATTGGTGTTAATGATACATTCGGCGAATCTGGTCCAGCTGTTCAGCTGATCAAAAAATATGGATTAGACGCAGAAGGCATCTATAATAAAGTAAAAGCATTTGTATAAAGTTTTAAAAGGTGTTGTCAGAAATGACAGCACCTTTTTTGATAATAATATAGAAGAGCTTTCTCCAAAATCTGTCAAAAAATTCCAGAGAGATGTGTTACGTTGCTCCTAGCGAAACTATCTAGGAAAGAAGGGAATTTGTATGATAGAAAATTTGCCAAAAAACATTCGCCAGATTGGTACGCCGGGAGAGGGACAAAAAGTTTATGTAGAAGATTACGTGCACACTTATCTGCACAGTTTCATGAAAGAAAAGTATAAGGATGACACCTTGCGGGCGGCAGCACTATTTGGAGCGATCCAAAAGACAGAGCATGTTACATATGCTTTTATAAAAGGTGCGATTGCTTGTGATTTTTCTCAGCTCCATGAAGAGATGTCAGCGGAATTGTCAAAGCGGGCGGATGCTTTTTTCTCCGGTTGGGAGATGTTGGGCTGGTATGTTGGAGCGCAAGGAGTAGATGGTCATGTTCAGAGTGAGATCAAACATTATTATGCATGTACGGATAGAAAAATACCGGGATATTTAATATATGAAGATGAATTAGAAAAAGAAACGGATATATTTGTGTGGGAACAAAATGCGCTCCACAAATTGACGGGGTACTATATTTACTATGAAAAAAATCCGCAAATGCAGGAATTTTTAATCAAAGAAAAAGGAGGGCGCCCGCAGGAAACGCCTACATACAGAGCAGACGAAATAAAAGAAGAGCATGTTTCTCATATATATAAGGAAGAAGTTCCTAAAAACATACCGGCGCGAGGTGGATATTTCCCACAAAAATTAGTCTATGGTGTGTGCGCGGCAGTGTTGGTAGTGTTAGTTGCTATGGGGGTTAGCCAGATTGGAAATTATCAAAATTTGCAGCAGATACAAACGACAATAAGCAATCTGATTGCGCCGGTGGAGCAGTCGACGGAGGATGCAGACAGTG
>JAZQSD010000058.1:0-5066 GCA_045629925.1 Eubacterium sp. | reverse complement strand
TGTAGGGAAGGGT
This sequence comes from Eubacterium sp., assembly GCA_045629925.1. GTDB lineage: Bacteria > Bacillota > Clostridia > Lachnospirales > Lachnospiraceae > Brotonthovivens. Next base: position 5,053 of record JAZQSD010000058.1, on the reverse strand, counting down.
ATTGTGAAAAAGGTAAAAGAATTGTACCCACAGTCTAATGTTGTGGCTGTTGATTACGACCCAAGCGCAAGTAAAGTAAATCAGTTAAATCGAATCAAACTGATGCTTGAAGTTGCAAGAGATAATTTGGAGAGAGATTAAAAATAAGGCTGATTCTTGGCGTGGAAATGTCAAGTGTCAGCCTTGTTTTTGTAGAATGTACATGTTTTTGTAGAATGTACATGTTTTTGTAGAATGTACATGTTTTTGTAGAATGTACATGTTTTTGTAGAGTTTATCTGTTTTTGCAGAGTGTATCTATTTTTGTGGAGCAAGCTTGTTTTTCAGGACTACGGGCTAGAAAATCAACAGACAGATTCCATAACAGATAACCTGATGGACCATATAGATCCAGATGCTTTTTTTGCCAATCCAGTTGATTACTGGAATCTTAGCGCTAGTGAGACGAACGAACCAGTCTTTTGTTTCCAGTATACGGCCAAGGAAATATCCGAACACATACAAACAGAACCATGGAAGAATCGGGAAATAATCGCTGGAACTGAAGCTGGCGGTCGGAAATCCAAGGGGGATAAGTGCTTTGAATTGGTACAATATATCTGGAATTTGGCCAAATGTAAGATCGAAAATACCAAAGAGGCGAAATCCCCAGAATCCCTGTGAAGTGTTCCGCAAAAGCAAGAAAAGTGCCATGCTGATGATTAGGCCTGTCCAGTAAAAGATGTCAGAGCGTTTTTGATTTGTCTGTAATCCATAGAGATGGCCGGGTACGAAAACATCCACTGTTTTGACTGGTTTGTGTATCAGGCGATCCAGTGGAATCATGAGAAGGATTGCGCAGCCAAGGAAATTCAGAACACCGAACCAGATTGCTTCCCCTGGTGTAACGATGAGGGTAAAAGCGGTGATTACAAATCCAAGCAGGTTTATAAGAATCCCTCTTTTTAGATTTTTGCGTTTCCCATATGGCCAGACAAACCCTGATAGTATGATAAAGGAACAGCAGATAAACTGTTGCCAGGCAAAAGTTCCAGGCTGCCAATGCCACAGTTGGTTGTTGCCAAATATTGCAAATGCGTCATATGAAAAGTGATAGGCAATCATGTTTATGATCACAATGCCACGGAAGGTATCTAGTAGATCAAAACGCTGTTTCATAGGTGGCCCCCCAAATAGTGGAATGAATGTTTTGCTCGTTGCAGAATATCTTTGCTCATTTGCAGCGAAAGGTTTGGTCTATCATAGCATACTTTTCGTTGCGGGAGAATGGTTGCAAAGAAATAAAAATGCTTTTATACTAGTTTACGCAGTCGGTTTGTGACTGCGGGAGGATTTTATGGAAAAAAGTAAGAATTTTTCGGAAGGCAATATTCTAAAAGGGTTGATAGGTTTTGCCGTTCCGGTTTTGCTTGCATTGTTTTTGCAGGCGTTATATGGTGCGGTCGACCTTTTGATTGTTGGGCAGTTTGCCACAACGGCCGACGTGTCCGGCGTTGCTACCGGCAGCATGGTGACACATGCAATTACCACCGTAGTAACTGGACTTACGATGGGTATTACGGTGTTGGTTGGACACAGCATTGGAGAGGGGAACCGTGAGAAAGCGGGCCGGGCTGTTGGCAGCGGTATCTTTTTGTTTATTATTTTTGCAATCATACTTACGCTTTTTATTGCATGCGGAGCGGTAGGGATATCTGCGTTTATGCAGGCGCCGGAAGATGCCTTTGCGCAAACGGTTTCATATGTGCGAATCTGTGGCGTAGGTTTTATCTTTGTAGTGGCTTTTAATGTGTTAGGAGGAATCTTTAGAGGGCTTGGAGATTCCAAGACACCGCTGATTGCAGTGGCTATTGCATGTGTTTTCAACATTGGACTGGATTTGGTGTTTGTCTGTCTGTTTCATATGGGTGCGGCTGGAGCTGCCTTGGCAACAGTAATTGCCCAGGGCGTGAGTGTGCTGTTATCTCTTTTGATCATTCGCAGGCAAAAACTGCCGTTTGTATTTAGCGGCAGACTGATTCGTTTTGACAAAGCTATCATTGCCCGGATTCTCAGACTGGGAACACCAATTGCCCTTCAGGATCTACTGGTTAGTTTTTCGTTTTTGATTATTCAGATGGTTGTAAATAAAATGGGCGTGGTGGAATCTGCCGGAATTGGTATAGGAGAAAAGGTTTGTACTTTCATCATGTTGGTTCCGCTGTCCTATGCCCAGTCTATGTCGGCGTTCGTTGCACAGAATATCGGGGCAAAACGTTTGGATCGTGCCAGAAAGGCTTTACTGTACGGAATTATCACATCTTTTGCTGTTGGTGTGGCCATGTTTTTCCTGGCGTTTTTTCAAGGAGATCTTTTGGCAAATATTTTTACCAAAGATTCGGAAGTTATCCTTGCAGCGGCAAGTTATCTGAAAGCATATGCCATCGACTGTCTGTTGGTATCTTTTATGTTCTGTTTTATTGGGTACTACAACGGATGCGGCAATACATTTTTTGTAATGATTCAGGGTATCGTGGGAGCATTTGCGGTAAGGATTCCGCTGGTGCTGTTTATGAGCAGTCTTCCAGAAACATCCCTGTTCTTGATCGGACTTGGGACCCCGGCATCTTCAGCGGCACAGATTGTGCTTTGCCTGATTATGTTCCTTGCAACAAAACGGCGGATGGAAGAGAAATTTATGGCTTGATATGATATAATCAATGGATAAAAGGTTTTTTTGGAGGATTTTGTATGAAATTAAAAGGGAAAATTGCTATTGTTACTGGAGCAGCTCAGGGAATGGGCAGAGGGATTGCCATTAAACTTGCAGAAGAAGGTGCAAGTGTGTTTGTGACAAGCTTGGAAGCTCCGGACGAAACAGTGGAATACATAGTAAATAATGGTGGTATTGCAAAAGGCGGAATCGCTGACATCAGCAAATTGGAAGATATTCCAAGAATGTTTGAGGAATGTGAGCAGGCTTTTGGAAAGGCGGACATCTTTGTTGCTAATGCGGGGATTGCTCCACTGGTGCCAATTGCGCAGGTTACACCGGAAATGTTTGACAGAGCATTCTATACAAATACAAGAGGAACACTGTTCTGCTTAAAAGAAGCTGGGGCAAGACTGAATGACGGGGGGCATATTGTTGTGATTTCATCCAGCAGTGTGGCGCAGCCAGTGCCTGGAATGTGCGTATACAGCTCTTCAAAGGCAGCAATCGAGTTGATGTCTAAAGTGGCAGCTCAGGAATTTGCGCCACGAAAGATTAATGTAAATGTGGTGGAACCAGGTCTTACAGTTACACCGGCGTCTTCAGGAGCTTTGCCTGAACCATTTATCAATATGATGATTGAGAAAACAGCCATGAAACGTTTGGCTAATCCAGAAGATATTGCAAGAGTAGTTGCTTTTTACGCTAGCGATGAAGCTTCATGGATTACAGGACAGGTAGTGTTAGTTGACGGTGGCGTATTCTAATGAAATTAAGGAAAGTTGTGGCAGAGTTGTCTCTGCCACTTTTTTTATCTGAAATAAAAAAATGTGTGGAAATCTCTTTAACACAGTGCTACAATAAAGCCTTAAAGAGAGATGAATAACCTGTCAGACTGTTTTTTGTTTTCGGCCTGACGTTGATGGAGGTATCAAGATGAGTATTAGAATCGGAATTTTAGGATACGGAAATATCGGACGCGGCGTGGAATGCGCAGTGAAGAATAATGAAGATATGGAACTTGTGGCAGTGTTTACAAGAAGAGATCCTGCTACAGTCACAGTGTTGACCAAAGATGCAGTTGTGGCCAATGTGACTGACATTGCAGATTGGAAGGATAAGATTGATGTGCTGATCCTTTGTGGCGGTAGTGCCACAGACTTGCCAGTGCAGACACCAGAATACGCTAAGATGTTCAACGTGGTTGATACATTTGACAATCATGCGCACATTCCAGAACATTTTGCGAATGTAGATGCGGCAGCCAAAGAAGCAGGAACATTGGGAATTATCTCTGTAGGCTGGGATCCTGGAATGTTTTCCCTGAACAGAGTTTATGCAAATGCGGTGCTTCCAAATGGATCTGACTATACATTTTGGGGCCTTGGTGTCAGCCAGGGGCATTCCGATGCAATCCGCCGTGTGCCAGGGGTAAAGGACGCAAGACAGTATACGGTTCCTGTGGAAGCGGCGATGGAGGCCGTTCGTGCTGGGGAGAATCCAGAACTTACCACACGCCAGAAACACACAAGACTTTGCTATGTTGTGTTGGAAGAAGGGGCTGACGCAGCGGCAGTTGAGACTGCCATCAAGACCATGCCGGATTATTTTGAACCATACGACACAACGGTAAACTTTATTTCCCAGGAAGAATTAGACGCAGAACACAGCGGTATTCCACATGGCGGTAAAGTGTTCCGTACAGGCAAGACCGGCTGGGAATTAGAAAACTCTCACGTGATCGAATACAGTTTGAAACTTGATTCCAATCCTGAGTTTACATCAAGCGTAGTTGCAGCTTATGCAAGAGCAGCATATCGCATGGCAAAAGAAGGACAGACAGGATGCAAGACTGTGTTTGATGTGGCGCCAGCTATGCTCTGCGCGCAGAGCGGCGAGTACTTAAGAGCACATTGGTTATAGGAAGTGGAACGGGGCAGATGATCTGCCCCGTTTTTTGATTGGTCGGGTGCGTGGGAACGCGTGAAACACCTAGACAGACGTACCGCGGAGAGGAAAGGCAAGCTGGACAGGTGCGTGGGAACGCGGGAAATCTTAGGCAGACGCACCGCGGAGAAGAAAGGCAAGTTAGCCGTGTGCGTGGAAGCGCGGGAAATCTTAAGCAGACGCACCGGGGAGAAGAAAAGCAAGTTGGCCGGGTGCGTGGAAGCGCGTGAAACACCTAGGCAGACGCACCGGGGAGAGGAAAAGCAAGATGGCCGGGTGCGTGGAAGCGCGTGAAACACCTAGACAGACGTACCGGGGAGAGGAAAGGCAAGTTGGCCGGGTGCGTGGGAGCGCGGGAAACACCTAGACAGACGTACCGCGGAGAGGAAAGGCAAGCTGGACAGGTGCGTGGGA
>JAZQSD010000057.1:0-4367 GCA_045629925.1 Eubacterium sp. | reverse complement strand
CCATTTGATGATAGAATATGCCATTGCGTTGTAGGATAATTCTGCAAACTTATCACCATTCGCAATCATTTCTTTTACTTTACGAAGGTCATCTGTACCAACTAAGTCAACAAGACCACCTCTGTTGGAGGACAATGCGATGATATCGTCCATTGTGTAACCTTTTTTCAGCATGTTCTTGATATCGCCTGTGCAGATATCACCAGAACGGTTTGGACAGATAGGTCCCTGGGCATCCCCTGCACGGTTGCCGTCAACAGCACGGCCCTTTTCATGAGCAGTAACACTGATACCGCCACCCATGTGAAGGATGATGTAATTAGATTCTTCGTATTTTACGCCGTTTACTTCACTGTGATGGATTGCAACCTGTTTCTGGTTTAATGGATGAGAACGTGCTGGACGATAAATACCCTTAACGCCTGTCATACGCGCCAAATCGCTCATTTCATCAATAGGCATTGGGTTTACGAAAAATGCAGGAACGCCTAATTCTTCTGCAAACTTGTTAGCAATGATAATACCGAGTGTAGCTGGATGTTTGATACCAGCGATATCATTCTTAGCATGGTCAACAACCAACTCATCAATCTTATATGTACCGCCCTCGCATGCAAACAGACCAACACCACGGCCTACAACACCGTCTACTTCAGCTAAGTCAACACCAGCGTCTGCTAACATTGCTTTGATTGTTGCTACACGGATAGGTTCCTGATCTGCGAAAGTCGCGCAACCAGCGAACTCTGCTCTGTCATGATCAACCGTTTTGTCTAACACAACCTGGTCACCTTTCACCAGCCCAACTTTTGTGCTGGAAGATCCAGGGTTGATTGTAAGAATTGTATATTCTTTCATTATCTTTCCTCCCGTTAAGAAAATTAATCTACATCGAAAAATGCAATGTTACACCACTACATTATTTTGCTTATTACTAATTATAAAAGCTCCTGTTCAATTTTTGATTATTCACTTCCGTAGAAAAAAACGCGTCAAATTGTCTATCAATGACTAATGGAACCATTGCATAGCAAAAGGGCAGAGCCTCCTCCCGACTCTGCCCTTTGCTAAATAGAGGCTTTTTAATTTTGGTATATTGGATAGTACTATGGGGTAAGTACGTAGCTAGCTTTCTTTCTCGCTGATATCATTATAGACCTGAGATATATCAAAAAGTTATTCATTCGCATATAAATTGCAGCTTTATTTTCAACACCGTTATACAAAAAATGTCAATTTGATAAAAACGCAGAGATTTTTCATCACCAGTGACGAAACCCTATCTTTTGGATTTTTTATATGATAATATTTGTGTATATGGGGAGTCTTTAGATTGGAGAGGTAGTTATGTATATAGGATTGTCAAACATTAAAGAATTGTATTCTGATTGCAAGAACATGATTGTAAGATCTGATCTTCGCTACTGTCTGACTGGCTGGGTTATGCTTAAAAATGCACCTACACCTTACAATGAACATTTATTGTATGTAGCTGACGAGACAGATGACCTGCACGGTTATGATTTGATTCCAGGCATGCACATTCTATATGGAATTCCTGCGAAAACAAATATGGAAAAACTATCTGCGGATCTTCCTGAGACACTGAATCTTATTCTTGTGGAATACAAAGACAAAAACACATTTTATCATAAATTGCTGACATACTTTGACACCCAGTGCGGTATGGGACAGTTTTGTCATACACTGTTACAGATCATGTCCTTTGAGGGCGGCATTCAGGCTATGGTAGATCACGCCTTTAACGTATTTCATAATCCTGCCTTTGTCTTCGACTCTGGTTTTAACTTAATTGCAGCCAACTGGGATCAGGTAGGAAATATTACAAAAGGTGCTGACGTTATCTTAAACAAAGGTTTTGCTGACTTTGACTTTAAGCTGGCTAACAAGGATCGCAACTATGAACGCATGATGAAAAGCGATACCCCGATTCTCATTCATCACGAAGAATTAGGATACGACCAGATGATCTGCGCCATTGATACAGAGAAAGATCTGGGCCACATCGTTCTTTCAGCGGTAAACGAACCGTTCAAGCCAATTGACAAGGACATGCTGTGGGTTTTAAAGAAATTCATCGACCAGCAGCTTAAGAAAGACGAGTTCATCAGAAACTCCAAAGGGTTCCATTACGAATATTTCCTGAAAGACCTTTTGGACGGCAAGATTGCCACTAACAAGTCCTTCTTAGACCGCATGAACTATGTAGATGCTGAATTTTCCGGCAATCTGTACTGTATCGTTGTTGAAGTAGCCCGAAGCTCCAGCGCAATGAATCCATATCGTATCCGAAACATGTTCGAGAGACATTTTCCAAATACAAAGAGCCTGATCTACAACGGTGAGATTGTTCTAATCTTAAGCACCCCAAAGAATCAGCTTATGACACCGGCTCAGATCAACAAGGCTCATCAGATCTGTATCGAAAACGGACTATTTGCCGGTATGAGCAACTGTTTCCAGAACATCATTAATTTTGCAGAATACTACAAACAGGCCCTTAGAGCTATCGAACTTGGAATTTGTGCTTCCAATGATCCAAACCTGTTTGTTTATGAAAATTATTATCTTGATCATGTAAAAAACATCTTTATGCAAAAAGAATCTTCCGAGACTTTCTGCCATCCAAAGATGAAGCTCCTGATGGACTACGATAAAGAGCACAAGTCAGAACTGGCATATACCTTGTACATGTATCTGATCAACGAGCGCAACATCGCTGCCGCTTCTGCCGCCATGGATATGCACCGAACTTCTCTTGTGTATCGTTTCAAGAAAATCAACTCCCTGGTTGGAGAAGATTTTGATGACTTCAAGGAAAGACAGTACATGATCCTTTCCTACGAAATGAATCGAGAATCATAAACTTTACAACTAAAACAGGGCCTTGCCCTGATATGAAAACGGTTCAAATGAGATGTAACCCCAATTTAACTTTTGGGATTCCCCTCACTTGAACCGTTTTTTTAGAATCTTCCGCCGCCACCGCCGTGACTTCTGCCAGAAGAACTTATATGTACACCGCCTCCAAAACTCGTGCCGCCTTTGCTACCAGAGTTATCATCCTTAGGCCGTGGTGTTCTTGTAACATTGCTGTACAAGAACGCATCTCTGCTCTTTGTAATCTTCTTACTTCCTGGCTTCACATAATCAGAAGCCTCTGCTTTCATTTCAACTGTCCGCATCTGTTTTTTCAATCGGCTCATCGGAATAAATGCAGCCACAAGACCAATCACCAGACAGATTACCAGTTTCCCAATAATCCTCAAAAGATTTGGATTGCCTGCCACCACAACTACATCGTAAAAGTCTGTGTCGCTGCCACCAACGATGTCATCTTCGTAGGTGTCATCCGTCCACTCCTCATCTGTCATTCCACATCCAGCCAGATAAGAATCGCACTGATTTCCAAACTCTGCAAAAGCACTGTAGAAATCTCCCTGACTCATATAAGGAACAAATTCATAAGACATGGTATCAAGCACATCATCATTTATAATCTGAATGCCAGATCCACATGTGCTCACGTACCACTCACTACTTTCCATGTTTACCAGCAACAGGGCTCCATCATATCCTGCCCCATATCCGTAGCCACCATAATCGTAATAGTCATCTGCAAACTCTGCCATTGATTTTCCATCGGTGGAATCTACGGTTACTACAACAATCTCAAACTGGTGGAGATCACTAAGATATGCAAACTGTCCCTGAAGTTCGTCTTCTTCCTGAGTGGTCAACAAATCTGCATCATCCACAACCCTGTTTTTTGGTTCCATCTCTGCTGCCACAGCAGGAAAAGCCATCAAGCCACACATCAGGATGGCGGCCAGCGTTACTATCATCTTCTTCATCTGCGCCACCTCCTATAAAAAGATCAGAGCGATCACAAATAAGATCAGCCCTATGATCAATGCCCATTTCAAGTGATGTCTAGCATAGGCACCTTTGTCAATTGGCAGATTACCTACCATTTTTCCAGTCTGCCCATTCATTGCAAAAAGAAATCTCTCCCCTTGCCAGGAAGCTGTCATCAGCCATACCGGATACAGCGCATACTGGGCATCTCCGTGCTTTAAGTTTACATAACTTCCTTTTGGTGTCATCGTAGCATAAACATCTGTAATGCTTTCATCCAAAACATCCATCGTGCTCTGACGAATGCGTGAATTTGCTCTGGTTTCACTCTGCTTGTCATCCACATCGTATCTGTCAGCAAGAAAACCTGCCATATATGCCGTTTTAAAAGGCACCGCTTCTGAAAAATCAAATGGTTCGATAGATTCCATCAAGTCATTCGGCATCTTGCTGGACCCATCCACTGGAATCCGTTCAAAAGCTACGCT
>JAZQSD010000056.1:0-10125 GCA_045629925.1 Eubacterium sp. | reverse complement strand
TTTACAGTAAAGAAAAAATACTTGACACCTTAAATCATACTTAATATGTTGTTTCTTCTATTACATCTTCCGCTTTCATACTGAAGATTTCTCTTACAGCGTCATCAGAAATCAGCTTGCTTCCGCCAAGAACTGCTCCGCTGTTAATACCAGAATCCTTTGCATATAACGCTGCGTAAGCTGCATTCTCTGTGGCAGTAAGCAGTAACGGAGCGTTCATTTCCGCCGCCAAAGGTCCACCACAAAGTCCATCTGGGAAGTTCTGACTGTAAGCTAATACCGCTGCACTTGGAGCTGGGAAAAACTTATTGGCAACAACCAGGGATGTTTCATATCGGGATTTGCCTTTCAAACGTTCGGTATCCCCATAATTTGCAATAACATCTTCAATCTTTTGTGTTACCGCAGCTGTTCCGCCGATAATATAGAACATTTCCGCATCACAGTTCTGAACATATTCTGTCTGCGCTGGAGTAAGCTTTTCACCCTGTACAAGAAGGATTGGTCTTCCCGCTGCAGAAGCTGACAAGCTATCTGCATATCCGTTCGCTGTGCACACAAGAACTTCATCACTAAAACCGTCAAGCAGTTCTGCTTCTTCTAGGATCTTAAGATTTGTCTCTAAACGAGTCGCCCCTTTAAGACGTTTTACCTCATAGCCATCCAATCCAGTTTCCATAGATTCACCGACAGCTCCAGTTCCTCCTAAAATATAAACGCAAGAACCTTCTCGAACATATTTGCTAATATACTCTTTTACCTGAGAAACATTCGCTTCTTTATCAGTGTCCACCAAAAGGATTGGCGCACCAGCTACATAAGCCAAATAGCTTCCTGATAAAGCATCTGCGTAATTTTTGCCTGTTGCAACAATCACCGCATCGAATTTATCCACACCTTTTGCTTTTCTTAAAGATTCCGCGATTTCAAACCCAGTCTCGTAACGGGATGCCCCTGAAAGTCGCTGAACCCCATTCACATATGGTGTAGATAAATGAAAATATTTCATATCTGCATGCAAAAGGGCTGTTCCACTTTCCCCTTTTTTAAGTTCGCCTGCAGCAACATCTTTAAAATCAACTACCCTGACATTGTCACTGCTCCAACTGATACAGCTGTTGCTAATCTTTGCTGATATAATCGGATAATCCGGATTCACCAGATATACTCCCGCTTTTTCCGGATCTGCTGTCTTATCAATATCAATCACTGGCTGAAATTGATGTCTTCCAGGGTTTACATCATACATGTCGTCTTCAAAATTAGATGCACTACCAAAAGACTCCAAAGACAAGCAAACCTTCTGTTCTTTCACTTGATTAGATGGTTTCTCGCAATCAGTTCCAGCCATCGTAGCATCATAGCTAAAATTCTGCACCCAATAGTAAATGCCATTGTGGTACACACAGCCAACACCACTGCCTATTGCCTCTTCAGAAAGAATATTATCCTGATGCAAAGCTGAATCCATCCATGCTTTAACTACAGATTCTGCACTCAAATGTCCTGCTGCAATATTTTCTGTATTAACAAGTTCATTTGCCGTAAAGCACATTGTTCCATCTGGTCTTGTATGGGAGAAGAACAAAGCAATTTCCCCAGCTCTCACCATAGCTGCATCCATCAGTTCCTGATCCATGACGATTGGTTCCAAACCTCTGTCATTTCGCTCTTTATTTACAAGTTCCAAAACTTCGAATACTTTGTCGTAATCTTGTTCAACTGAAATTTCTACTTCCTGAAGAGGTCTGTATCCAGTACCTGCATAACATTCCAAACCAGTATTCAGCATTTCAATATCGGTTCCTTTTGGGAACGCAAGTGGATGCACAAAACCAATTGTGCTTGGCACAGTAACTTCTGTTAAAACACTGCATTTTGAAAATGCATTCTTATGGATTTCTTCCAAGCCTTCCTTTAATGTAATTGTGCTTAAATTACTACAATTAACAAAAGCTTTTTCTGCAATGATTATTGTTGATTCTGCAGATGCAACCTCAGCCAGTTCACTGTTACCGGAAAAAGCATAACTGCCTATTACGGTTGTTCCATCCGGCACCTGGAAGGTTGTTTTTCCTGAACCATTTGGAAAAGCAAACAAAACATCCTCATCGCTTGTATAAAGAACGCCATCTTTTGCATAATACTGTCCATTGCCATCCACCACAGTAAATTTTTTCACTTTTGCATTAACAAAAGCTGTATCTGGGATATCCTTAAGAGTTAATGGCACTTCAAACTCATTCAATGCTGTTTTTTCGAACGCAGATGGCCCTACTTTTTCCAAACATGCACCTGCGAATGTTTCCAGTGAAACACATGCCATAAAAGCACTGTCACCTACAGTCTTAACCGAATTTGGCAACACTACTTCTGTCAAAGTGTCATTGTACGCAAATGCGCAAGCGCCAATTTCTTCCACTCCATCTGGAACCTGGAAGGTTATAACAGCTGAACCGTTTGGAAATGCAAACAGAATCTTTTCATCTGCTGTATAAAGAACATTATCTTTTGCCATAAACTGTGTATTGCCTTCCGCAACGGCAAAAGTTTCTATATCTGTATCTAAAAATGCTGTATCCGCAATCTCATCCAAAGTTGAAACCACTTCAAAAGATTTTAATGCTGTTTTTTCTAACGCATATCCGCCAAGTTCCTTCAAGCCTGCCCCAGCAAAAGTCTCCATAGCTAAACAACCGGAAAACGCACCTTCGCCAATTTTCGTTGTGCTATCAGGCAACATTGCACTTTTCAGAGCTTCGCATTTATGGAAAGCTGCTCTTCCTACAGATTTTAACCCTTCTGGGAAAGTTACTGTCTCAAGATTTGGCAGTGCATAAAAAGCACAAGCACCTACTGTTGTAACACCATCACCAAGCACTACCGCAGTGATCAGATCAGCTTTTTCGCTCCATGGCGCAGTACTGATGGTGTTCCCACCTACTTTTTTCACAGCATAATCAGTCATTGCTCCTGTTCCGGAAATCGTTAAAACCCCATCCTGAAGAGCCCATGTAAGCTCTTCACCGCAAACATTGCTGCTTCGAAGTCCGTAAACAGTCATTTGTTCCTGGCTCTCAGCCTCTCCTTCAAGAGAAAAACCTAACGGAACATCTTCTTCAGAAACCTCACTCTGATCAGCTACCGCAGAGGAGGTCATAGGTTCTATCAAGCCATTACCTTCCGATACTCCTGCCGCCTGAACTGGCATCTGTACAGCCAAAGCCCCTGCCATAGCCAAACTCAAAATAATTGCAACGATTTTTTTCATAAGCTTCTCCTTTCGCTACATTGAAAAAATCATACTACTTTATTCTTCGTCTCTTTTTACATCAAACAATGCATCTACAAATTCATCTGCATCAAACTTCTGCAGATCTTCAATTTTTTCACCAACACCGATATATTTTACAGGAATTCCAAGTTCAGAGTGGATTGCAATCGCAATACCGCCCTTGGCTGTTCCATCCATCTTTGTAAGGATGATACCTGTAATATCAGCAACCTCAGAAAACTGTTTCGCCTGTGCAAGTGCATTCTGACCTGTTGTTCCATCTAGAACAACCAGTGTTTCTCTGTAAGCTTCTGGGTATTCTTTCTCCAGAATACGGTTGATCTTTTTCAGCTCTTCCATCAGATTCTTCTTATTGTGAAGACGTCCTGCAGTGTCACAGAGAAGCACGTCTGTCTTACGGGATTTTGCCGCCTGAACAGCATCGTACACAACTGCTGCTGGATCAGCTCCATCCTGGCCTCCTACAATATCTACACCAGCTCGGTGAGACCATTCAATCAGCTGTTCCCCTGCTGCCGCACGGAATGTATCTGCTGCCGCCATAAGAACACGTTTGCCCTGTCCTTTTAATTTTCCAGCTAATTTTCCAACGGAAGTTGTCTTACCAACACCATTAACACCAATGATCAGAACAACTGATTTTTCATTTTCAAATCTGTATGCTGTTTCTCCGATCTCCATCTGTTCTTTGATGCTGGCGATCAAAAGTTCCTTGCAGTCTACAGGATCTTTGATCTTATTTTCTTTTACTTTTTCTTTCAAACTATCCAAGATCTCTTCTGTTGCATGGACACCGATATCACCCATGATAAGAATCTCTTCCAGTTCCTCATAAAAGTCGTCATCAATTTTTGAAAAACCACTGAATACAGACTCAAATCCAGAAACAATACTGCTTCTTGTCTTTGACAAGCCTGCTACCAGTCGCTTAAAAAAACCCTTTTTTTCTTCACTCATTTAATTTACCTCTTATTCATCCAGATCTTTTTCGATCAGGTTTACAGATACCAATGTGGACACACCTTTTTCCTGCATTGTGATACCGTACAGACGGTCCGCTGCATTCATTGTTCCTCTACGGTGTGTAATAATGATAAACTGTGTATTTTTTGTAAGTTTATGTAGGTATTTTGAGAAACGCACTACGTTGGAATCATCCAGCGCCGCCTCAATCTCGTCTAAAAGACAGAATGGAGATGGCTTTAAGTTCTGGATAGCAAACAGCAATGCAATGGCTGTCAAAGCTTTCTCACCACCGGAGAGCTGCATCATATTCTGCAGTTTCTTTCCTGGTGGCTGAGCAATAATACGCACACCGCTTTCCAATACATCCTCATCCTCTGTAAGTTCCAGAGTTCCTTTACCGCCACCAAACAGTTCTTTGAAGGCTTTGTCAAACTCTTTCTGGATTTCAGAGAATTTCTCATTGAACTGTTTTCTCATACCTGCATCAAGATCTGCAATGATCTCTAACAGCGTCTGTTCTGCCTCTACAAGGTCGTTTCTCTGATCGTTCATAAAGTTATAACGCTCAGATACTTCCTTATATTCTTCAATGGCATGAATATTTACAGGACCAAGCTTTTTGATCTCATCTTTCAGAACACTGATCTGCTTCTTGATTTGAGACAAATTATCGTACTCTGGATTGCGCAATGGCATTGCTGCGTGAAGTGTAAGCTCATACTCTTCCCACATATAAGAAGAAAGATTATCCAGTAAGCCTTCCTGTTTCTCCTTCTGAGATTCTAAACGGATCAACTCGCCATCTAACTTGCTCTTCTTTTCAGCCAATTCTTCACGCTGGTTAAAGTAATCTTTATTCTGACTTGCCATAGCTTCTTTTGCAGCAAGTTCAGCCTGTAATGATTCTTCAATCTGAGTCTGATGTTCTGCTGCAGCCTGTATAGTCAGCTGAATCTCTTCAATGGCATTTTTCTTAGTATCTTCATCAGAACTGCTCTCTGATACAGATACATGGATACCATTTAATTCTTCCTGCAGTTTTAAAATCTCTGATTCGATACGATCAATATTTTCCTGCTGGAAGCCAACTTTCTGACGCACTGCTGCATCTTCTACTAAAATTGCAGACAGTTCTTCCTGTACCTTTTCTAACAGCTGACTCTGTGTCTCTAATTCTGTCTGGTGAGCCTGGCCTTCTTCCTGAATCTGGTTCTGTCTCTCTTCAGATTCATCCATAGCCTGAAGGATCAAATCCTTCTCACCCTGAATATCCTGAAGCTGCACAGCGATCTGCTGAAGTTCCTGACGGATATTCTGGAAAAATGCCTCCTGCTGAGCCTGTTCTTCTTTTGCATGAGCCAAGTTGATCTTAGCAGTATTTAAAGCAAGTTCTGCTTTCTGCTGATCTTCTCGAACAGAGGAAAGGTCTTCTTTCAAAAGTTCTCTGGCTGTCTTAATGTCTTCCAGACGCTCCTGGGCATCAGTGAAAATTTCGCGTGTTTCTTTTACACTTGCTTCCAATGCCTGGATCTCGCGGTTTCTTCCAAGAAGATTGCTGTTGCTCTTGAAAGCACCACCAGTCATAGAGCCTCCTGGCTGTAATGACTCACCCTCCAAAGTAACCATACGCAAGGTATAGCGATATTTTTTTGCAAGGGCAATGGCATGATCAATGTGATCTACAACAAGTGTTCTTCCCAGCAAATGTCCTGCAATACCTCTGTATTTGTCTGCAGTCTGAACCAACGTGTCAGCGTAGCCAACTACACCTTCTTCTTTCAGAACCGTTTCCTGCACGTTGACATCACGTTTTTTCACGCTTGTAAGTGGCAGGAAAGTAGCTCGTCCAAGCTTGTTCACTTTCAAATATGCAATAAGTTCTTTTGCAGTATTTTCATCTGCTGTAACAATATTCTGAATGCTGCCGCCAAGAGCTGTCTCAATGGCAACTTCGTATTTTTTCTCTACTTTGATAAGATCTGCAACGACACCATGAATTCCAGGCATTTCTGCCTTTTTCTCCATGACTTTTCGTGTGCTGTTGCCATATCCTTCATAGCGCTCTGCAATATTTTTAAGAGATTCCAGTCTGGATGCATCCTTATGATATTTTTCCTGGGCCTCTTCTATCTGTTTGATCGTTGCAAGAGACTTTTCTTTCCACTTGTCTAACTTGCTTTCAATCTTAGCTTCTTCTACTTTTAACTCTTCTAAGGATGCAGTGAGGTGGTCATAAGTCTCCTGATGATTCTTCAGCATATCCTGAAGGTCAGCTTCTGAGCTCTGCTGAGACAAAAGTTTCTGATTCAACTCAGCTTTTTTGATGTTGGCCTGTTCGAGCATAGTATCCAGACGCTGCTGTTCCCCTCTGTGAACAGCTTTCTGATTCAGCAGCTGGATCATCTCATCCTTGCCTTCTTCTATCTTGTTTTCAAGGTCAGCAATACGATTCTGAATCTGTCCTCTCTTTTCGTATACCGCACCTTTCTTTTCATCCATCGCCTGGATATCACCACTGATGGCCTCAATCGCTTCCTTATAAGCAGTTTTGCTTTCCTCATGGGCTTTGATATCTTCTTCGATCACCTGAACGCGACTTGCCAGCTGGTCTTTGCTAAGCTGCAAGGATTTGATCTGTTCGCGCAATACGTTTAACTGACCTTCTAATTTTTCTTTTGTAAGGCCTGTCTCTGTCAGATCCTCTCTCAGGGCATTGATCATCTGATCTTTGCTTTCCATATCCAGTTCCATCTGTTCATACTGAACGCGGATCTGCTCAAAAGCCTCCTGCGCTGCTGCATATTCCTGATTTGCGATTTCCTGATTTGCCTCAATCTCTTTTAACTGTTTGGAAAGACGTTCCGCTTCCATTAAAAACAGATTTACATCAAAGACTTTCAGCTCATCACGCTTTTTCAAATATGTGCGGGCAGCCTCAGACTGACGGGACAAAGGTCCAATCTGTTTTTCCAGTTCTGCTAAAATATCATTTACACGAACAAGGTTTGCCTGTTCGTTTTCTAACTTTTTCTGTGCAGTGAGCTTGCGGCGTTTGTATTTTACAATACCTGCTGCCTCGTCAAAAAGCTCTCTTCTCTCTTCTGGTTTCCCGGCAAGAATCTTATCAATCTGACCCTGTCCGATGATAGAATAACCTTCTTTACCAATACCTGTATCGTAGAACAATTCATGCACGTCTTTCAAACGGCATGTTGCGCCATTGATCAGATACTCGCTTTCACCAGAACGATACACACGTCTTGCGATAGTCACTTCTTTAAAATCAAGAGCCAGCGCATGATCTGTATTGTCTAGAGTGATGGCCACATACGCGTAACTCTGTGGCTTACGGCTTTCTGTTCCTGCAAAAATCACATCCTGCATACTGGAACTTCTAAGCTGTTTTACCTTCTGTTCACCCAATACCCAGCGAACCGCATCTGCAACATTACTTTTTCCGGAACCATTTGGACCTACGATACCTGTGATACCGTTGTGGAAATCAAACTTCATTTTGTTTGCAAATGATTTAAATCCGTGTACCTCTATACTTTTAAGATACATAAGTTCCTCCGTTTCTCAGTTTCAGAATCGCAGAATATGCTGCCTCCTGCTCTGCTGATTTCTTCGTATGTCCTTCTCCCCGGCTTACTGGTACTCCGCCGATTCTAGCCTCAACAATAAATCTCTTATCATGATCTGGTCCTTCTTCACCGATCAGTTCATAACTAAGATCTCCCTTGTCGTCTGCCTGCACGATCTCCTGCAGGATAGTCTTGCTATCATAAAAGAGCTGCATATGCTCAATATCATCCATCACATATTTGTGGACAAACTCCTTTGCATTAGCAAAACCACCATCTAAATAAATCGCTCCGATCACTGCTTCAAAAGCATCTGAAAGAATAGATTTTCTCTTTCTTCCACCTGTCTGATTCTCGCCTTTTCCAAGAAACAGATATTTCCCCAGATCAATCTTTCTGGTGCAAAAAGCCAATGTCTGTTCACACACAATGCTGGCGCGAAGTTTTGTAAGTTCTCCTTCGGACCAATCCTTGTGGAAATGGAACAGATATTCACTGCTAATGATCTCAAGAACAGCATCACCCAAAAACTCCAGTCTCTCGTTGTCTGAAAGTTTTTTCATATGACGCTCATTGGCATAGGAACTGTGTGTTAAAGCCTGTCTAAGCAGCCCTTCCTGCTTGAAGGTATAACCGATTCGCTCCTGAAATTCCTTTAAAAGCTCCATATTGTTCTCCTTCTTAATCTCTAAATGCCTTTACAAACATTATCTTCCGGTTCAGCAAGAGTTATTCCTGCCGAACCGGACCTTAACTTTCATTGATTTCTATCTCATGTCTGCAACCATGCGATAGAGCCCGCCTACGGTTCGTTCCTTGTTGACGTAATCACTTGGCACAGAGATTTCAAATTCTTTTTCTATCTCTGTGATGATGGAAAAGATTTCCAGAGAATCTGCTCCCAGATCATAAATCAGGTCAGCGTCATCTGTGATTTCTGACAAGTCCAGCTGAAGAACTTGTGAAACAATCTTTTGAATCTTCTTATACTCCATAAGAAACCTCCCGCCTGCTGTTGCGATTATTCTTCGCTTTCTGTTTTTGCCGCTTTCTGAGCCGCAATATATTCAGCAATTTTTTCGTTAATCTTCTGTTCTTTAAAAGTTACACACTGAATGATGGAATTCTTTACATCGTTTGCCTTTGCACTTCCGTGTGTCTTAACTACCAAGCCATTTAACCCAAGCATTGGCGCTCCACCATACTGGTCCGCATCAAAAGTTTTCAATGTTTCTTTTAATGCAGGTTTGATAAGTAATGCTCCGATTTTAGAACGAAGAGTGCTCATAAGACCTTTCTTTACTGCAGAGAGCAGTGTTGCTGCCACACCTTCGTACAATTTCAGAACTACGTTTCCAGCAAACGCATCTGTTACGATAACATCTGCCTGACCATGTGGGATCTCTCTTGCTTCGATGCTTCCTGTAAAATTGATGCCTTCACATTCTTTTAACAGTGGAAATGTCTCTTTTACTAACGCGTTTCCTTTTTCTTCTTCCGCACCGATATTTAAAATGCCTACACGTGGGTTCTTAACACCCACTACATGTTCCATGTAAATAGAGCCCATCTGGGCGAACTGTACAAGATCAGTTGGTCTTGCATCTACATTTGCACCACAGTCAATCAACAGTGCCACACCTTTTTCTGTAGGAATAAGCGGAGCAAGTGGTGGTCTTCTAACACCCTTAATTCGGCCAACTAAAACCTGACCGCCAACAAGTGTTGCACCTGTGCTTCCCGCTGTAACAAAAGCGTCAGCTTCTCCTTTTTTCACAAGACCCATACCAACTACCATAGAGGAATCTTTCTTTCTCTTGATAGCATTTACAGGAGGTTCCGCAGTCTCAATCACCTCTGTGGTGTGGATTACTTCAATCTGCTCTGTTGGGTATGTATGATTCTTAAGTTCTGCACGGATTACCTCCTCATCCCCCACAAGAATCACCTTAATATCATTGCGAAGGGAAACGGCTTCCACCGCACCTTTTACAGGTTCAATCGGCGCATTGTCTCCGCCCATTGCATCTACTACTACTCTAATCATGTCTGCCATATTCTTTTCTCCTCATTCAGAATATTGATCTATCTAAGCCGCTGTTAAACCTTCCCAACTACCAATAGGCACACTGCGACACAGTATCAGTATTAACAATTTATTGTAACAGAAAAAAAGGATGTCGTAAACAAGCAAACTGTTCACAACACCCTTTTTGTGTCTTATTCACTATAATAATGTAAAAATTAAGATTTTCTCGCGGGAATCCATCCCCTCAAACA
>JAZQSD010000055.1:0-9109 GCA_045629925.1 Eubacterium sp. | reverse complement strand
CCGCCGTAAACTAACAGCACCTTTTCTCCAAATCCAGCCAGTTCTTTTCCAAGATGACCAAGCTGGTTTTCACCAAAGTAAACTTTTGTTGGTATATCATAAACAAAATCGTACATGAAGCAATTGTCTCCTTTTATGTTTGTAACCCTAACAGTTATGAAAATATTTTTCTAACACTTCCTCACATTTTATCATATTTCAAACAAAAATCGAACTTATTATGCTATACTGTCTCTATAAAAAAGAAAGGAGCTTTCCTTATGTTGATTGAAAATAGATTAAAAGAACTTGGCCTTGAACTTCCAAACGTGCCAACTCCCCTTGCCAATTATGTTCCAGCTGTCCGCACTGGAAATCTGATCTTCTTTTCCGGTGCTCTTCCTGTTGCTGATGGAAAACCTGTATATGTGGGAAAAGTTGGCGGCGAGCTTACTTTAGAAGAAGGTTATGATGCAGCAAAAATCGCAGGTCTGAACCTGATCAGCAACCTTAAGAAGCAGGTGGAGGATTTGGACAAAGTAGTCCGCATCTTAAAGCTTCAGATCTTCGTGGCTTCCGCTCCTGAATTCTACCAGCAGCCAGCAGTGGCAAACGGCGCATCAGACCTTATGGTAGAAGTGTTTGGTGACAAAGGACGCCATGCCCGTACAGCTGTTGCAGTTCCTGCCCTTCCATTGAATGTACCGGTAGAAATCGAAATGATTGTTGAAGTAGAATAAGTATTTTGAACAAGCATATAAAAAAGAGCTGTCCCACTGTGAATTCCTTTCACAAGCTAGACAGCTCTTATTTTGTATTCTTATTCTTGCCAGTCTTTGCAGACATCTACCCAGCTAGTATATCCAGAATGTTCTTCCAACTCTGGAATGGATAATTCCACCGCGCTGTGACCGCTTCCTGCCGCAGGATACACCAGTTCAAATCGTTTCAGTGACTCATCCAAGAACACTTCCACGCCCTCTTTGATCACAAATGGGCACACCCCGCCTGGCGCATGTCCAATATATCCTTCCACCTCATCAAAAGGTATCATCTTTGCCTTCTGGTGAAAGAATTCTTTGTATTTCTTATTGTCTACCCGGGCATCTCCTGCTGCCAGAATCAGGATCGCTTTCTCTCCCTGTAAAAAGGACATGGTCTTTGCGATCAGCTTTGGTTCGCAGCCAAGAGCTGCCGCCGCTTCTTCCACAGTAGCGCTGGACGCAGCCAGATCTTTTACCCTTTCGCCCAATCCCTGTTTTTCAAAATATTCTTTTACAATTTCAAATGCCATAAGTTCTCCTAACGCTACGGTTCAGCACAAATGCTTTGCCCTTCTTTATAATGGATTGCCGCATTTTGGACAAAAATCATAATTCTCTTCTGTGGAGAATCCGCAGTTTTTGCATCTTTTGAAAGTTTTGCGGAACCCCCGATTACACATCTGAAGGTCAGATTCCTGAATCTGCACATCTTCTCCTCGGGCAATCCTTTTGCCCACTTCTGGGTCCAGCTGATATACGGTTCCGCAGCAGGTAGACTTCACAAAATACTGCTTGCTCCACTTAAAAACAGGAATGAAGAACAAGGACAGCACCATGTATGTCATAAACACTTCGTAGCGACCGTATCCGCCACAGTTATTACAAATAATCGTCTGGACAAAGTCGAATCGTTTTTGTCCATCGGAAATCCCCATTACAAAAAACATACTTTTAGCCTTCCTGAACAAACTGGATACCAACACCGTTTGGATCCTGGATGAAGAAGAATTTTGTTGCTGGACCTGGTGCAACCATTGGTCCCGGATTGTAGCCCAACTCTTCTAACTGCGCACGTTTCGCCTCTACATCATCTACTGCAAATCCCATAGAAATACCGCTTCCCTGGTATGCATTTGCAGGTTCTCCAACGATCTCCACACAAGTTTCCCCTGCTTCATTTGCAAGGAATACGATTGCATGCATTGGATTGTCTCGCATATCTCTCACGATCTTAAGCCCAACGATGTCCTGATAAAAAGCAACAGATTCATCCATGCATTTTGAAAAAATTGTAACATGCATCATCTTCATAAAAACACCTCCAAAATATTCAAAAAAGTTGTTTTTCCTTCTTTTTCTAATAGAAAATATTATAACCTTGATTGCTCTATTCGTAAATCAGCTTTTATGCAAGATTTATACGAATTCTCAGTTTACTATTCTTCCTCTTTTTTTGCATTGTAAAAGTTGGTAAACAAGGCAATGGCAGGGTTGATATTTTCCTTTTTCCAAACCATAACACTAACAGTATTTTTGCAAGGAAGGTCTGTCAGCATCTTGATATTTGGGTTCTGGGTTAAGTTATTCATTGTGTTTACCATGCAGATTCCCATTCCTGCTTCCGCCCAAAGCATGGCTGTTTCTAAGGAAGGGGCATATTTTAAATTCGGCATAAATCCTGCCTTTTTACAGTCGTCAATGATCATCTTATCCCCATAAAAACAGTCTTCCTGTGACACTGCAATAATGGTTTCATCCTTAAGTTCTTCCCAGGATGTAATCTTTCTGGACGAAACTGGATGGGATTTTGCCACAGCTGCCATAGCAGGACAAACATCCAGCTGTTCATACTGAATATCCTGCATCCGCATAATGTCAAACTCCAAGGTAATCGCCAGGTCAATGGTTCCCGCTTCTAATTGTCTGCGCAAACCCGAAAAACTGTCTCGCAAAAGTCTTACAGACACATTTGGAAACTGATCTGCAAACACTCCGTACACTTTTGTAAAAGTATCTCCCACCATCTGACCTTCTAAAAGTCCGATGGAAAGTTCTCCCACTGCGCCTTCATTTGCCACATGTGCCTTTCGCATAATCTGTTCATACTGTTTTTCAAGCAAAGGAAGTTCTTTCAATAATACCGCTCCCGCCGGAGTCAGCCGCACTTTCTTCTGTCCTCGAACAAAAAGCATCATATTCAACTCTTTTTCAATGGCAGTAATCTGCTTACTTAATGCAGGTTGTGAAATATATAACTGCTTGGCCGCCTCAGTAAAATTCAGTGTTCTGGCCACTGTGAGAAAATAGCGAATCTGCGTGATGTTCATCTTGTTCCCCCCCAATTCATGATTCATGATCTTACCTTCTTTTTATCACAACATGCCTAATTTTTCAATAACTTTTAGTTATTGAAAAATTCTGTTTTTGACTTTTACAGTTATTGTTTTCCGTACTAAAATAGAATCAGAAAAGTTTGTTTTTACAACTTTAAGATCGGATTTATTTCAACCTGTAAGGAGGATTTTATTATGACTGGCAAAGAAAAACTTGCTCACGCAATGTCTCTGAAACCTTTTGACAAAAAACAGGATATTCCTGTATTCCCACATCTGTGTACATATGCAGCTGTTCCTGCTGAAAAAACACAGGCTTACTTATTCCAAGGCAACGATTCCTTTATGGACGCCTACAAGAAAACATGTGATATCATCGGATATCCAGACATCGCTTTCCCATTAGGACCTAAAACAGTAACTTACATTGAACAGATGAAAGTTCGTATTCCAGGCAAAGACTTAGGCGAAAATGAACTGTTCCAGTTCATTGAAGAAGAGATTATGAAACCTGAAGATTACGACTTAATCATCAACAAGGGCTTTGGCAAATGGCAGATGCCATATGTTTGTTCTATCCAAAACCCTCCTTTCACAGGTCCATTTAAGATTTTCAAAGCCATCGGCGGATTCATTAACTGTGGAAAAGAGATTGCCGCAAACAAGAAGTTCTGGGACTCTAAAAACATTCCTTTAATGTTCCACGGCGGTACAGCTCCAGCTTTTGATACGTTCTCTATGACAAGAAGCTTAGAAGAATTCTTCTACGATCTGTATGATGAACCTGAAAAAGTAAAAGCTGCTATCGCGAAAGCAACTCCAGACATTATCAAAACTGCCATCGGCAGCGTAAAAGGTATCGAAAATCCACGTATTGCTATCTTTGCAATGCGCTCTTCCGCTACTTTTATCTCTACAGCAATGTTTGAAGAGTTTGCTTGGCCAGCATTAAAACAGATGTGTCTTGCATTCATCGACGCAGGTATCACACCTGTTGTACACGCTGACGGCGATTGGCTTCCAATGCTTCCATATTTTAAAGAACTTCCAAAGGGAAGCACTATCATCGAGCTTGACGGCGCTACTGATATCGAGAAAGCTTACGAAATCCTGAAAGGATATCAGGTAATCCGCGGTGATATCCCTGCATCTATCCTTGCATTCGGGACAGCCGAAGACACAAAAGCATACTGTGATAAACTTATCGACCTGGCTATGGGCGGCGGATTCATTGTTGGTACAGGCTGTGAAGTTCCATTAAATGCAAATCTTGAAAACATGAAAGTCTTCATGAATTGCACAAAATAAAAGCCATTTAAAAATTGGGCAAAAAAAGAGCGGGCCTTTTTGGCTCGCTCTTATAATTATATTCATTTTCTAAAACTGCTATCTGCCGTCTAGTTTGTTTACCTTCTTACCAATCTTGATTACAATTCTTAAGAAGCAGATACCTACAACGATAAGCACTGCACCAATGCAGAATGGAAGTGGCTGCTTTGTAATGATACCACCTACAAACTCAGCAAGACCCGCAACAAATTCTACGAACATCATAGCGATGAACACCAGACCGATTCGATTGTACTGAGCAATCTGATCTGCTACAGGTGTTGTAATCTTGAAAGGACCGTTTTTCTTAGGTTTTCTCAAATACACGTAATTTCCGAAATGAGCAATTACATCAATCTGAACTGGCTTTAACGCTTCTCTATAAGCATCCAGATCAAGATTCACTCTATCGATCAGTTCCACCAAATAGTAGTACTGTCCTGGTTCACCCTGCTCGAATTCATACATACCTGCTTTAAAACTTTTTAACTGCCAACCCTGATCTCCAAGCTTATCTAACCATTCATTTTCTGCATCTTTGTCGTAGAAAATTCTGAACTTTTTCATATCGTTCTCCTTTACCCCCAGCCAATAAAAGCCTTCTATATGGTATCATTTTACTCTGTTAAAGTAAAAGAGACAAGGTGTTTTTTTCAATTGCTTATCCAAAAAACCTTTTAAATAATGCTATTTTGGAATCTCAGGCTTCTTTTGTCGTAACTTAGAATCCTGTCTACTCTGTGGAAAATTCCAGCATCAGTACATTTTCTTCAAAATGATCCACATACACAATCTGATCCAGATCGCAGTAATATCCCCAATTGCCATCTTCGATCAAATAATCAAACGCTTTGTCATACAGCTCTGTTGTGGCGAATTTTAAGAATATGGAAAGTTCTCCTCCATAATAAGCTGCTTCTATCTTGTCACCAACAGCATATTTATCCCACTCTTCAAAATACAATCCTTCATGGACAAAATAGTTGTTGTCAGTAGCTGTACAAGCTGGCAGTGGAACATATGGATCTGCCACATGGTCTGCCATAAATGCCTGATCACTGTCAGACACGCCAAAATAACAGTAGTTGATAGATTCTGAGTCAACAACTTCCATCTGGTCAGAATCCCCTGTTCCTTCTTCCGGTGGAACATTAGCATCCCCTGTCTCTTCCCAGTATTCTACCTCGCCCCAGGTTACATCCATATAGTAGTAATCCCCGTCCATGGAGATCAGATTCCAGGAATGTGGCTCTCCCTCAGATGTTCCGCACACGCTGACGCAAGGAACTCCAAGTTCATTCAACAGGTACTGTGCCCCGTATGTATATCCACGACATACAGTTTCTTTATTTAAGAACACGCTGATTATATTCTGATTATGTTCTGCTTCCAGATTATAATCTGTGTTTTCAATCAATGTACGATACACATATATTGCCTTTTCATAATCGGTGCCATCTACTGGCGCCTGGGCTAAAATCTGTGCCACCGCCTGATCAATCTGCTCCTGATAGGAAGCCTGCTCTTCCTCGGTCACATTGTAGATTGGATAAAACAGAATCTTTACCACTTCATCTCGCCAGTTGCTGTAGATCTCATACTGATATCCATCGGACCAAAAGTATTCGCAGTGATCGTAATAAACAGACCAGTATACTTTCTCTAAGACGGATTCATCCAGCGTAGAAAGGGAAATAGATTCCATTCTCTGCTCAATACAGAAGGTGATCTCATCGTACACCTGCTGTTCTTCTTCCGTGAGAAGTTCATAGGCATACATGCCCTGGGAAGTGCCCACTACTTCCACCGCCGGCTCTTGTTCAAGCATTGATGAACAGCCTCCCACGGATAAACAAAGTGCGGCTATCAATCCGATAGCCACACAACAATTTTTAAACTTATTTATCTTCATTGTATAACTCACTTTTTATGATATTTAACAGAAGCCCATTGTAACCTTTTTGCATAATTATGTCTACCTAAAAAAGTGAAAATTACTGTTATTCTACAAAAAATACTGTGACGCAGTCAGACAGCGCTTTCATGTCGCAGATAGCCATCAGTTCTCTCACAGAGTGCATTGCAAGGATTGGAACGCCTACTTCAACAGTTGGAATAGGAAGAAAGCCTGCTGAAACTGCACCTAACGTACTTCCTCCCGGCTGATCTGAACGATTTGTAAAGATCTGCCAAGGAATATTTTTCTTGTCACAGAGCTGTTCCAAAATGCCTGCTGCCACACTGTCCGTTGCATAAGACTGCGCGCAGGCCTGCTTAATACAAAAACCCTTGCCCAAAAATGCTTTGTTGGTAGGATCCAGCTTGCCCATGTAGTTTGGATGTGCCCCATGGCCAACGTCTACAGACAGCTGCATAGCATCTTCTAACAACTGTTCAACAGTTGGAGCCTCTGCCCAAAATTCTGGCACGAGGCTTTCTGCTCCTGCAATCTTGCCAAGAACCGTTCTAAGCACCATAGACGCTGCCCCATGTTTTGTGCCGCTTCCCACTTCTTCATGATCAAAGAATGCCGCCAGACGGATGCCTTCCAAAGAAGCTGTTGCACAGTTAAAACAATCTGCCATGTCATTGGTCTCTGCGCTTGCAATGATCCCTGCAAGCAGGGCTTCCACACCTGTCGTATTGTCAAGATGACAGGCGGATAAAAGTTCTTCTTTCATTCCCACAAACTCTGGTTTTTCCGTCGCATACAGATATAATGAATAGTCCAGAATATCTTCTGCTGCCACATCAAGATGGGCCGCCAAATACTGAACAAATCCTTCTTTCTCCTGGGCTTCACCACAAAGTCCTGCAAGTGGAAGCATCTCTGTCTGTTTGTTTAACGCCACACCTTTATTGACCTCTCTGTTCATATGAATAGCCAGGTTTGGAATCAGACAGAATGGTTTCTCAAGGTCTACATATCGAACTTCTGGCTTCCAAGGATCTGTAGATCTTAACACCACCTGGCCCGCTGCGCTCAAAGGACGATCAAGCCATGTATTTAAGATTGGACCGCCGTAGACTTCCACGTTCAGCTGCTTGCAGCCTGCACATTCCATATCTGGATTCTGTTTGATCACAAGTCCTGGAAAATCAGTGTGAGCCGCTGCGATACGAAGCTTCTTCACTCCGTCAAATCTCTGTCCCAGCACGAAAGCCGCCAGGGCAGAACCACCGAGGTTTACATAATATGCTCCTCCTGCAGACAATCTCCATGCTCCCTGTTCAGGAAGTTCTTCAAATCCAGCCTGAGCAAGACGTTCTTTTGCCGCAAGAACTGTATGATATGGAGATACGGATTTTTCCAATAAATTTATAAGTAAAGCGCTTTTTTCTCTCATCTTTCATTACCTCGCTTATTTCTTTCGTCTAAATTATAGCATAGAAAAAAATTATTTGAACACACAATTCCAACATGATAGAATTTATTATTATCAATGATTGTCGGAAGGATACACCATGACTGCATTTGAAATCTGTGATATCAAACAATTTATGAGCCAGCTTTTAGCAAGTCCTCTTTTTGATAATTTTCTTTTGTCTGAGGCAACCATTCAGACAAATGTTACTTATCAGATCGATGGCCAGCTGCAGACCGGCTTTTATCAGGAAGATCAGCTAGAGGCGCTGGGGATTTCTCCAGACACTTGCAAGTATGTGCCTTTTTCTCTTGTGAGAGGCAACTGTTTCGACTTGATGAAAGGGAAGAACATTCCCCTTTCTTTTCGGTTTGTGTTTATGCTTTCTCCGGAAAACATGGCCAACACTCTTGCAAAGACTATCAGCAGTTTCTCTGTCAACGATGTGTCCGGCATGTTTATCAACCTGACATTCCGCGGTGGCAAGCTTCTTTGCACAACAGGCATCTCCTACAAGATTTTTTCCGTTGATAAAACATTGGATCAGGAATGGGATCATCTGGTGGAGCTGTTTTTCAAAAAACATCAGATTGAAACAAAAGAATGTGAATAATGACAGGCTGTGAATAATCACAGCCTTTTTTATTGCTGATTGCGAAGCTGATTTAATGCCTCTAACACATCTAGCGCTCCATACCCCCACTCTCTGTTGGGATAAGTTCTTTCTGGATTTCTTTTGGCTCCTCTGGTAAGGATTGTTCGAATTTCTGAAGAATTCAGCGTTCTATAGTTTCCTTTTACGATTCCCCACTCTAATAGCTGTGCACAAGCGCCGGCGGTTATGGCCGCACTGACACTTGTTCCTGTCATCGTAACAAAGTTCCCTCTCAATTCAGGCCCTGACACTTCCACTCCCGGCGCCGTAAGATCTGGCTTAATCCCACCTGCGGCCGAAAAGCCTCTCCCAGAATCTGGATACAATCGATTTCCCTCGGTCTGAAAAGCTCCCACACTGACGGCTGAGCTTGCATACCCAGGCGCTGTAACTGTAATATCCGGCGTGGATCTTAGGAAAAACACTTCCCCTGTAAGCTGCTGGCTCATACGAAGCCACATATTATAAGTTCCCAAGATCACGTTTCTTGCTGTTACCCGAATCCTCCACAGCCCTTCCATAGGATTGGAAAACCTCATAAATACCAGCTGATTGGAATTCACTCCCACGGCAATCTCATATTCTAAAGACACTGTTGTCCCTTCAAACAAAAAACTATACTCTGATTTCCCAGCCCTTGGACCACCCTGAGGCTGAAACACTTCTCCCGTAGGAGATACCACA
>JAZQSD010000054.1:0-13427 GCA_045629925.1 Eubacterium sp. | reverse complement strand
AACGACATGGCTACGATCCGACTTGTCAGGAAGCTCTGGACAATACATATTTGTTTAATATGTCGTTGGGAGTACATGGTGAATCCGGACCTAATCCGCTTGTCTATGCAGACGCAGCACATGCAATTTCTTATGAACGAGCAATGTGGGAAGCATATAATTACTTGCAGGATAATATCACAGGTCAGGGTATCAGTTTCTATCCTGTTTATCATCCTCTAAGAGCAAATGGTGCTTGTTCAAATGATGGTCCAATCCAGTATTATAGCTGGACAGGTAAGCAGATTGGACACAGCTTTATGAATATGTTGGCCGGCGGAGAAGCTGTTACTTATTCTGAAACAGATAACAAAGCTTTCTTCGATCCAATCAAGAGAAGTATTCTTTACTCCGTATCTGCAGGATCTTCCGTTGAAGATTATATCGGATATGACGAGTACAAAGGAAACTTCGACTTCATCCAGGAAGTTGCAGGAAAAGACATTAACGAAATTATTCACCTGAACGTTGGTGACAAAGTATATACAACAAAGAAACTTGTTACTCCAACACAGGGTGCAACTAGTACATATACATTTACTGCACCAGGTGCAAGTGAACCAACATTTACACTTGATTACTACTACGGAAACGGAACTACAACAGAAAGATTCATTTGGACATTTGGCGAACATATCTCCAAATTTACTCCAGTAAATCTTACTTATAAGCTTCAGCTTAAGGATAAGATAAGATCTTCAGAAGTAATGGAAACATCAACATTTGAAGTGGATACTAATATCAACGCAACATTATATCCAATCAACAGTGATGAAAACAAACGTAATCCTGAAGTATTCCCTATTCCAAAAGTTGAATACACAGTTCATCCAGATCCGGATGCTGGAAACAAAATTAATAAAGATAAGACAGCAACTCCTTTAACACCTGATGACAAAACAGATGTTACACTCAGAGTTGGTGGCGGTTCTAAAGTTTTAACTTCAGATATCGTATTTGTTGTTGATAAGTCTCAGTGTGAGAAATATGCTACTTCTCAGTTACAGGAAATGGTTAATGAGCTTGTTGCAGCCCAGAAGAAGAGCGGCGCAACAATCAAGGTAGGCGTAGTTGTATTTAGTTACAAAGACGATGTTGCAGTACCATTAACTGTTTTAACAGAAGAGAATGCTCCAACACTCTTAGATAATGTTAAGAAGAACGGAAGCGGTACTAATATTGAAGCAGGTCTTCTGACTGCAAAAGATATTTTAGATGCAGACAAAGATGTTCCTGCAGCTAACAAACACGTGATCTTGATTAGTGATGGTCTTACATGGATTTATGATAATGATGACAGAGTTTCCCAGACTATCCTGTACAAAGGTGAAAAATCAACTAAAGCTGCATCTGGAACTGAGAACTACTATTCAACTCGTAAATCTAAATCATTATATAAGATTCCTACAGGATATCCTACATGGAATATCTACTGGAAACAGATTGAAAAATGGGTATTAGCAGACAACGGACAGTATGATTTCTATATTGAAAACTACGGTAACAGCGCAGAATTTAATGCTACATTAAGTACTTCATTAGCACTTGAGAAAGCACTCAATTATAAGGAAAGCCAGAGTCACGCAGTGAACATGGAACGTGCAATGTACGATGCTTGGTTGGCTTATAAGTCACTTGAAGATGCAGGATATAATTGCTACGCAAACAACTTGAATTCTGATAAAGATTCTATTGGTTACAACCTGATGATGATGTTTGCAGATGGTGACGTAGTTGATTTCGATGCAATTCAGGATAGCATTCTTAATTCTGTATCTGCAGGAACGGTAGTTACTGACTACATCGGATATGACGATGATGAAATTGAAGGTTATGACTTTGATTTCTGGCCAGAGGAAGATACGATTACTCTTAAAGTTGGTAATACAGCGTATACAACAAAAGAAATTGCCAGCGCAGAAGGTGTTACTCATACATACGAATTTACTGCTCCAGGCGCAGCAGAAGCAACATTCCTTCTTGAGTACTATTATGGAAACGGAACTACTGGAGAATATTTCGACTGGACATTTGGCGAAGACGTTTCTAACGTTGCACCAGTAACATTAACTTATCGTTTGGATCTGATTAAGAAGAGTGAGATTCCAGGTACATACGATGCAGATACTAACCAGTACGCAATCATTTACCCAGTTGACAGCGAAGGCAATCCTGGTAATCCAGAATACTTCCCAGTTCCAGAGGTTGAATACATTGTTCTTCCTCCAAGCAAAACAATTCGTATTGTGAAAAAAGATGCTACAGGCGACAGCTTACTCAGAGGAGCAGAATTCAAACTCTATGATCTTCAGGGTAATCAGATCGATCTTGATGAAACAACTGCACAGATGGACGGTGTAGTTACTGGCGAAGCAGGTACTGCTGAATTTGAAATTGGTGAAGGCGACTATATCTTAAAAGAAACAAAATCACCAGACGGATATTCTCTCGATGAGACAGAATATAAGATTCATTTCGCAGATGATGTTATCACAATCAAGGTTGGAGACGAACTTGCTGACAATGTGGCTCCAGAAGTTGACGGAGTGATTGAAATCACAATTACAAACATTCCACTTTACGAACTTCCAGCTACTGGCGGCGAAGGTGTTCACGGATATTTGATCTTCGGATTAGCTTTGATCCTGAGCGGCACAGTGATTATTTACAAAAGAAGACGTTTAGCAATTGTTAGACGCAAATAATAAAATTTAAACTTAAACTCTCTCTATGGACTCGAGGGGCGCCTTAGCCCCTCAAAAAAAGAAAGGACGTATTGAACAATGAAGAAAATGAAAAGATTTGCAGCTCTTGCATTAGCAGGCGCAATGGTATTAGGAATGAGCACAACAGCAATGGCAGAAGAATCTGCTAGCAAACCAGCAGCAACAGATGCTGTTACTGCAAGCATTCAGAAAGTAGAAGCAGGAGCAAGTGTAACTGCTTACCAGATCATCGAAGGTGATTACGGTACAAACGGTTTCTTAGGATACAAAGAAGTAGCTCCAACAAAAGGAACACTTGTTGACATCATCGATGGCACATATTTAGACAAAGATGCTGATATCCCAACAGCAGAAGAAGTAACAGCAATTGCAAAAGCAATCAACAATGGTGATTTAGAAGTTGCTAATGTTGAAACTTTAACTGAAGGCGCTGTAGATTCTGATACAGGTCTTGCAACATTCTCAGGCAGCCTTGAAGCTGGTTATTGGGTAGTATTAGTAAAAGGTACTGCAAACGTTTACAACCCAATGTTAGTTGGTGTTTACTACGATGCAGATCCATCTGCTGACGGTGTTCAGGGCAGCGGTGACAACAACGTTTTAGTTCCAGATCCATCTGTAGATGCAACATCTAGCTGGACTTTAGTAGCAACAGATGCTTACGCTAAATCTTCTGCTCCAACAGTTGTAAAAACAGCTGACGTTGAGACACAGAAAGCAGGCGGCACAGTTAACTTCGACGTTGTAACAGCTATCCCAGATTACAGTGATGAATATTTAGATGCTGATGCTACAACAACAGATGTAGAGTTCGTAATCAATGATGCTTTAACAAACCTTACATTAAATACAGACAGCATTACAGTAAAAGTTGGTAACGAAAACGTTACAGAAGGTGATGCAACTTACACATTAAATGCAACAGCAGCTGGTTATGAACTTTCCTTTGCTCAGGAATTTATCTTAGCTCACGGTGGCGAAGATGTATTAGTAGAATACAGTGCTTTGGTAGCAGATGGTGCCATCAACAATGTAGCTGGTGAAAACAAAGTTGAAATTTCCTACACAAACAACCCAGGCGAAAACGAAGGTTATGACTCTGATGTAGAAAAAGTATACTCCTTCGATCTTGACGGAGAAGCTACAAAACAGATCATCACAAAAGTTAAAAAAGGTGAAACAGAAGAAACAACAGCTCCATTAGCAGGCGCAACATTCACATTATACACAGATGAAGCTTGTACAACTCCATATACAAATGCATCTACAATCGATGGATTAAATGAAGATGGTGAAGTAGTATCTGATGCTGAAGGTCAGTTACATATCAGCGGTCTTGATGTTGGTACATACTACCTGAAAGAAACAAAAGCACCTACAGGATACAGCTTAAATGACACAACATACAAAGTAGACATTTCTGCAACTATCGATGGTGAAGAACTTGTTTCTTGGAAAGTTCTGGTAACAGATTTAACAACAAAAGAAGTAAAAGAAAATACTTTCACAGTTGGTAGCGAACAGTTAGGCGCAACAATCAACGAAACACCAGTTATGAATATTAAACTTATCGCTCTTCCATCTACAGGTGGTATCGGTACAACAGTATTCACAATCGGTGGTGTAGCAATCATCCTTGCAGCAGCTGGTTTATTATTCGCTCGCAGAAGAGTAGCTAGATAAGAATTCTTCTACATAGGAAATTAATTTACACATAATAAATAGTAGCCGGGGGCTTTGCCCCCTGGCTATGAATACAACAACAAGGAGAGCTCGATGAAGAAAAAACTATCAATGATTTTAATTGTCATATTGATTGTCGCCGGGTTGTCCTTATTGCTGTATCCGTACATTTCTAACGAATGGAACACTTACCGTCAGAGTAAGTTGATTACTACATATAACAAGTCGATCGAGCAAAAGGAGAAAGAGGTAGGAATTGACTACCAGGATGAGAGAAGCAATGCTGAAGCATACAATGATAATTTGTTCGCAGCAAATCTTCCAGATGCATTTGCTCGGGCGGCAGTGGCTGAGAAACCAGACGAAGCCTACATGGCGGCTTTGAATTTGAACGGTGATGGCATGATGGGATATATTGAAATCCCAAAGATTGACATTAAGCTTCCAATTTACCATACTGTAAATGAGGAAGTATTGCAGATAGCAGCAGGACATTTGGAGGGAAGTTCCCTTCCGGTTGGCGGTGCTGGTACACATACTGTTATCTCTGCACATAGAGGATTGCCAAGTGCAGATCTGTTTACCAACCTGGATAAGGTTGCGCTAGGAGATCACTTCCTGATCTACGTACTTGATGAGGTGCTCTGCTATGAAGTGGATCAGATCATTACCGTATTACCTTCCCAGACAGAAGAATTATTGATCCAGGAAGGACAGGATCTGGCAACGCTTTTTACCTGTACACCATATGGCGTGAATTCCCATAGACTTCTGGTCCGTGGACACAGAGTAGAATATGTGGAAGAAGTGGTTATGGATGAGCATATTCCTCTTGCAGATATAGATATGCATACGAATTATCTGATGTGGCTGATACCTGCACTGATTGTAATTGTTGTAGTTATTTCTGCACTTGCAGTTAGAGATAAGAGACTTCGTAGGCGTGCAGTAGAACGCAATCGAGTGATTGATATTATTGAAAATGATAAAATCGATTCGAAGAAGGAATAGAAATGAAGCGAAAGTTAGTTACCGTGCTGATTGTAATCCTTATGATTGCAGGTGTTGGAGTTCTAACCTATCCAACCATTTCAAATCAGTGGAATACATTTCGCCAAAGCAAACTGATCGCATCTTATGATCAGGTGGTTCGCGAACTGGAAGAGGAAGATTTCTCTGATGAGTGGGCAAAGGCACGAGAGTTTAATGAAAAATTAGGAAATAACAGCATATATGCAGATGCATTTGGTGTTGGAAGTTCAGACATTGAAGAAACGGATTATTGGCCGATTTTAAATGTTTCGAATGATGGGATCATGGGATATATCTCGATTCCAAAGATTAATATCAAGTTGGCAATCTACCACGGAACAGGTGATGATGTACTTGAAACGGGAGTTGGACACTTGCCGGGAAGTAAGCTTCCAATCGGCGGCGAGAGCACCCATTCAGTGCTGGCGGCCCACAGAGGTCTACCAAGCGCCAAACTTTTTACAGATATTGATCAGCTAGCGCCGGGAGATATGTTTTATATACATGTTTTGGATGAGACATTAGCCTACCAAGTAGATCAGATTTATGATATGGTAGACAAAGATGATGCGAAGACATTGGAAGCAGCCATGCAGATTGTGGAAGGCGAAGATTATGTGACACTTTTCACATGTACGCCTTATGGTGTGAACTCGCACAGGTTGTTGGTTCGAGGAACTCGCGTTGCATATAATGGCGAGGAAGAAGCTACAGTTTCTATCCCAGAGGCTGTTGTAGAATCTGTTCAGGATTATTACATGTTCTATCTGATCATTGGAGCATGTGCAGTAGTGATTTTACTTCTTGTAATGAGAAGGTTGATGAATAAAAAAACGAAAGAAATTCCCAAGGAATAGTCCTTAGTGTTTATAGAAATCAAAAGGAGGAAAGAAAATGATGAAGAAAAGTATTAAACGAGCAGGTGCATCCGTTTTGATTGCTGCACTGGCGTTTTCTGCATTTGTTCTTCCAAAATCTATGGCGGCTATAGCCATTGATACAGATGCAAGCTGTGCCATGGAGATCAATGTTGGAAAAAATGTAGGTGGTAATTATTCGGAGCTTAGTACAGCGGCTGTTACAATCGACCTCTACAAAGTGGCATCTGTAGAAGTGACAGGTGATTTTAAAGCAGATGCAGGATATGAGACATTAGAAGAGGACCTTGTAGCTTTAGATGATAAGACCACTGCGGAAGATTGGGCAACACTCTCTGGTGCGGTGAAAGGACTGATTGACGCAGAAGGTTCCGGTTTAACACCAGTAGATACATTTGATACAGTGAACGGTTCTGTAACGGTAACAGGTCTTAAGACAGGTTTATATCTTGTGTATCCACAGCAGGAATTGACAGATTATTATCAGTATGATTTTACACCTTATCTGATTTCACTGCCTGATAACCGCTACTATACACAGGGAAGCGACAGATGGATCTACGAATTGACAGGTGATAACGCGATTGGATTAAAACCACTTCGTTCCGATCGATACGGTGATCTTGTAATTGAGAAATCTTTAGATGCTTATAACGCAACAAATGTTGGCGCAACATTCGTTTTCCAGGTAGAAGCAGTGAAGGAAGATATAGATTCCACAACTGATCCTAAGGAATCAGAAGTTGTATTTAGCGATGTGGTTTCAATGACATTTGATGGACCAGGATACGACAGCATCATTATCGAGGATATTCCAGCTGGTGCGAAAGTAACTGTTACAGAAGTGTACAGTGGCGGCTGTTATGTTCTTACATCAGATGAAACTGTTGACACAATTATCGTTGCTGACGAAGAAGGCGTAACACCTTCTACAGTAGCTTTCTCAAACACTTATGATGATACACATACTGGTGGTACTGGATTAGTGAACCAGTTCTCATATGTAGACGGCGCTTGGAATCACAGTGTACCAGGAATGCAGGAATAAGACGAAGGGGGTAGGCAAGTATGAAAAAGAGAAAATTAAATAAATCTATCTGCCTGACAGCTGCAGCTGTTGCCCTTCTGGCAAGTCTTTCTGTAGGAACTATTATGGCATATTTTACAACTTATGCCACAGCTGAAGGCGGAGTTCAGATGGATCTTGGATTTACTGAAACAGAGATTACAGAAGAAGTTGTTGACGGAAAGAAAGAAGTCAAACTTACTAACACAGGCGAATATGACTGTTATGTACGTTTGATGGCTCTTGCTGGCGATGCACACAGATTGGCATATGATGAACCTGGCGAAGATGACATGTGGACACCTAGTGGCGATGGCTATTATTACTATAATGACATCTTATCTCCAGGTGAAACTACCACACAGCTGGATGTGCTGTTTGAATTACCACAGGCAGCTGAAGGTAAAGAACCAGCAGATTTTAACGTAATTATTATTCAGGAAAACACACCAGTTATTTATGGTGAAGATGGCGAACCAACAGCTGATTGGGGAGCAAAGGCTGATGTATATCAGACAGTAGTAGAATAGGAGGGAATGGAGATATGAAAAAGAATAAATCTTTGAAGTATGGAACCGTAGCCCTCTTGGCAGTAGCAGCGATCCTGCTGGCTACAAGTACTGTTGGAAGTACAAGAGCTGCACTTACATACTATAGTGACAATTATGCAGCAGAAGTAACTGTTTCCAATATCGGTGTTAGCCTTATGGAAAATGGTGAAAAGGTTGCTTACAGAGATTATGCTCACAAAGATAGTGAATGGGTAGAATCATCCGGAACACTTCTCTCTGGCATGCTGGCAGAAGATGAAGACTTAGTTCTTGGCAAAGAATATACAGAAGAGATTGCTGTTTTAAACAGCGGTTCCATTGATTCTTATGTTCGATTGATCCTTACAAAGAGCTGGAAAGATGCAGATGGCGTGAAAGATACAAAGCTTTCTCCAAGTCTGATCGATCTTAACATTGTAGAAGGTAACGGATGGGTAGTTGACACTGAAGCATCTACTACAGAAAGAACAGTGCTTTATTATACAGATGCTCTTGCAGTTGGTGAAACAACTCTTGCAGCTACAGATACTGTTCGTATTGACCCTATGGTAGGAACTAAGGTAGATAAGACAGAAACAGTTGATGCTAATGGTCTTAAAACTATCACATATGTATACACATATGACGGATATACATTTGAAATTGAAGCTGAAGTTGACGCAGTACAGACACATAACGCAGAAGCAGCGATTAAGAGTGCTTGGGGTGTTGATGTAGCTGTATCTGAAGATGGTACTTTAAGTTTACGATAAGAAGGAGGAGCAAGTCATGAAAAAAAGATTATTAAGCCTTGTTCTTGCAGCATCCTTAATCGTAGGAACAGGAATTACCGCAAACGCAGAAGATTTTCAGGGATCTCAGGATTGGAAAGTAAGTTTTAATGGGGAAAAGATGGAGAACAATTTTGATGGTTCTGCCATGACTCAGGAAATCCTCAACATCCTTCCTGGTGACTCTATTACATTAAAAATTAACTTATCAAACGATAGTGAAGATAAGACAGAATGGTATATGACCAATGAAGTGCTTCAGTCTTTAGAAGACAGCCAGGATGCAGCATCCGGTGGTGCATATACATATATCCTTACTTATGTTGGACCTGATGGCGAAGAAGTTCTCTATAGCAGTGAAGCTGTAGGTGGTGAAGGTGAATCTGAAGCAGGTGAAGGTCTTCACCAGGCAACAGATGCTCTGGAAGACTACTTCTACTTAGATCAGCTTGCAGAAGGTGAAGCTGGTTATGTGCAGCTGGTTGTAAAACTTGACGGTGAAACACAGGGCAACGCATATCAGGATACTTTAGCAACATTAACTATGAACTTTGCAGTTGAAAAAGTAAATGATGATAAGATTTACAAAGAAAGTGCTAAAACAGGTGATTTTGCACCAATGATGACAGCAAGTGCAGGCGCTTTAGTAGCAGGTATCATCCTTTTACTGTTTGCAGTGTTCTTAGGTAAAAGAAGAAAAACAGAGGAAGCATAGGAGGTAAGCGGTATGAAAAAGATAAAAAAACTGATCATGGCCGTGGCCACTGCAGCTCTCCTTGTAAGCCTTACTGCAGGAAGCGTAATGGCGGCAGAAGAATATACCTACACTCTGAGATTTTCAGCAGGTGTTCAGGGAACATTTGATGGCACAGCAGGATTGACAGTTAGTAATCCAGAAGCTGATATTACACAGACAGATGATGAAATCATCGTGACTGGTCTGAAACAGAATGATGAAGTGTCTTACAATGCACAGGCCGGTGTAGGTCTTGCAGATGACAGCAAATATTATGTTCAGGGGCTTCGCTTAAGTGGTCGTGACAGTGCTCCTGTAACAGCAATTTCCATCACAGTAGATGGCGATGAAGATTATGTTGTTGCATATGGTGTGAAAGGTGAGCAGGTAAGCTACACTGTTAATTACCAGCATGAAGATGGCACAGTATTAGCTCCAGCAGATACTTTCTATGGAAATATCGGTGAGAAACCAGTGGTTGCTTACAAGTACATTGAAGATTATGTACCACAGGTTTATGGATACACAAAGACATTAAGTGCTAACGCAGCAGAAAACGTATTTACATTTATCTATGAAGATGCACCTACAGGTGAGATCATTGATGTAACTGTACCGGGCGATGATGACGATCAGGCAGGTGAAGATGACGGCCAGACAGGCGAAGACGCAAACGCACCAGGCGAAGGTGAAGTTGCAAACGTTCCTGGCGAAGGCCAGACACCAGGTGATGATAATCAGCCAGGTGGAGCAGATGAAGGTGATGTAGTTGTTGATCTTGATGATGAAACACCTCTCGGAAATCCAGATGTAGATGATGTGGCGAAAGCAGTTCCATTGGCAGCAGGAATTGGTGTTGCAGTAGTAGCTGTGATTGCGATTGTAATCATCATCTTATTGGTAAGAAAAAATCTTGCAAGCAGAGTATAATAGAATAGAACTCTAAGCGAAAAAAGAATGATAGAAAGCCCAGTAACTGCATTGTGCAGTGTACTGGGCTTTTTTGACAGTATAGAATATTCCTTGCAAGAAACCTGTGACAAGTGGTAGAATCATACTTAAGTGAACCTAGAGTTATTATTAGGATGGTATTACAACGTGAAGAAGAAAACAACAAGCAA
The DNA here is from genome assembly GCA_045629925.1 of Eubacterium sp. GTDB lineage: Bacteria > Bacillota > Clostridia > Lachnospirales > Lachnospiraceae > Brotonthovivens. The sequence goes on along the minus strand of JAZQSD010000054.1, from coordinate 2,825 downwards.
AAGAAATCCGGTAGCTACCATTTGCAGCTTGCTTGGAACAATTATTTTAATCCTTTTGATCTTATTATGCATTCCATTTACTGTGCCAAAAGTGATGGGCTATCAGGCATATACTGTTATCAGTGGCAGTATGGAGCCTGCAATTCCGGTAGGAAGCCTTGTATATGTGGAGAATGTGGAACCTCGCCAAGTAGAAGAGAAGGACGTAATCGCATTTTATGGCGGAAGTGATATGAATGCCATTGTTACACATCGAGTTGAAGAGAATCGTGTAATCATGGGTGAGTTCATTACCAAGGGCGATGCCAACGACCAAGAAGATATGAATCCAGTAAAATACAGCGATTATATTGGCCGTGTGGAGAAGTCCATACCAAAGATTGGTGTAGTGGCTCAGATTTTAACAAGTACGACAGGAAAGTTATCAGCTGCTTGTTTGATCGGAGTTGCAATCATCCTGCATGTAGTGGCTTCTATTTTGCGTAAAAGATAAGAAAATAAAGTTATAAAAAACGATACTAGAGACAGCTTTCTTGTAATAAGAGACAGCTGTCTTTTTTGTTTATACAATATTAATTTTATGTTTGGTGTATTTTGTTGACATTTATATCGGTGTTTTTTAGACAAATGTTTCTTTCATTGTTGAAAAATAGACGGCAATGCCGTATAATTTAAGAAAAGGATGAGGAGGAGAACAAATGAGTATAAAAGAAATGCGCAACTATACAGGTTTGAGCCAGAGTAAGTTTGCACATATATTCGATATTCCTGTAGCTACATTAAAAGATTGGGAGCAGGGTAGAAGAACACCTCCAACTTATGTAATAAATATGATGCGTAGCATTTTGCAATTTAAAGGGCTTTTGTTTAGTGAAGAATATCTTCAGGGGTGCGAAGAACGGAGAAGAAGCGTAGAACGAGTTCTGGCAATTTTATATACAGCAACAAGTGGGCCGAATCCACTCTTTATGGATGCGTTAGATTCGTACATTGAAGGAAATATTACGTTAGAAGAGATGGAAGCTAGAGTAGACCGTTTAGAATATCTGGGGGTGTAGAGAATGAGTGGTGGAAAACACTGTTATCCAGAGAGCGATGTATTGATCAATAAATACAACATTCGAGATAAAGAATTATTGGAACGATTAGAAATTCAAAAGGTTGCAATGAAACTTCTTGGTTTAGATGCCAATCCTAATCGCATTTCATGCACAGGCGATATAGATCATTTGGTCAACGTTCATAAATATTTATTTGGAGAAATTTATGAGTGGGCTGGACAATTTCGAAAAGAAAATCTGTATAAGAGTGAGCGTGTATTGTCTGGTGGTTCTGCAGAATATACAAATTATAAAGAAATTCATCGTAAGCTAGAGGTGCTATTTGATAAATATCAAACATTTCAATGGACGGCGGAATCTGACTTGACCACACCAGTTTGTGAATTCCTTTTAGAATTGTGGAGCATTCATCCATTTAGAGAAGGTAATACGCGTACGTGTGTTACGTTTATGTGGCATTTCCTAAAGGGAAAAGGTGTTGAATTTAGAGTGGAATTGTTAAGAAACAATCCAATGTATGTGAGAGATTCTTTTGTGATGGCAAATTATGATCAGAAAGAATATCTTGAAAAAATATTAGCGGATGCATTGACTGGAATGAAGATATCTGAAATGCATATGAACGGTGAAAATAAAACTAGAGAAGAATATCAGATTGCAAAGGCAGATTACGAAGCCTTTAAAGAAAAATATTCTATAAAAGCAGATTAGCTAAAGTTTAACCTTTTTTACAGTGTTTTGCAGAATAATACAGAATAGCAAAATAAAGTTATAAAAAAATAATGACTTTTTATAAAACTTTAAACTTTTAGACGCAGTTTGTTTAATTAAGACAGATATAATTATTAGTAAATGATTATATCTGTCTTTTTCTATGAGAAAAGATTTGTTGCCTAGTTTATTTGTGTAAGGGAGAGTTTATGCGAGGTAATAGTTTTTTGAATAAAAGAATGATTGGGATTTTTACAGTGGGGGCATTGTGCTGTGCCATGTTTACTGGTTGTGGAGAGAATGAAGTGACTGGGAATAGCGCAAGTGCAGGGAGTTCTGCCATTGAATTAGAAAGTTCTGCTACAAGCGCAGAAGAGGAGCCATATGTGTATATTCTTTCTGAGGGGATGACCTTAGAGAGCAGATTTGCGGTGCCTGAAGGGTATGAAAGAACAGTGGCGGAAGAAGGAACTTTGGCGCAGTTTATGAGGGGTTATGCCATGAAGGAAGATGGAGAGTTTGTTTATCTTCACAATGGGGTGAAGAAGGGAAGCCAGACTCACCATTCGGCGGTGTTTGATATGGAGCTTGTAGATGGAGATCTTCAGCAGTGTGCGGATTCTGTTATGCGTGTGTGGGCTGAATATTTCTGGGAGACGGAGCAGTTTGATCGGATTGCCTTTCATTTTACAAGTGGAGACTTGTGTTCTTGGACGAAGTGGAGGGATGGATATCGCCCAAATGTATCTGGAGACAGTGTGAGCTTTTCAAAGCGTGCATCTTACAATGATTCGTATGAGAACTTTGAGCGTTATTTAGAGATGGTATTTTCCTATGCATGTACTTTATCCTTGGATTCTTACGAGGCGGAGACGATTGCTTTGTCTGAGATGCAGATAGGGGATGTGTTTTTGAAGGGCGGAAGTCCGGGCCATGTGGTGATGGTGGTGGATATGTGTGAAAATGAGGCTGGAGAAAAGGCATTTTTGCTGGCACAGGGTTATATGCCTGCGCAGCAGTTCCATGTTATTAAGAAGTCGGAGGCCAAGCGGT
>JAZQSD010000053.1:0-15433 GCA_045629925.1 Eubacterium sp. | reverse complement strand
TTTTTCTTTCATGTTTCATTTTATGTCAGCACATTTATTTCATGCAAAAAACTGGCTTGCAAAAATGCAAGCCAGCTTTACATTATTATTTCGTTTTTTCTGTAATAATATTGCTAAGTTGTGCAAACTCCTCTAAAGTCAAAGCTTCTCCTCGAACAGTCAGCGGTTTGCCAAGAGCTGTGATCACTTCCTCAATAAATTCTTTTTCATAATGAAGCTCTGGCGAATTCTTCAATCCATTTACCAATGTCTTTCTTCTCTGATTGAAAGATGCTCGAATCAGACGGAACATCAGCTGTTCATCCGCAACATCCACGAGCGGCTCTGCATGTCTTGTGAGGCGGATTACCGCAGACCCAACATTTGGTCTTGGCATAAAACAGTTTGGCGGTACATTTGCCACGATTTCTGGTTTTGCATAATACTGAACTGCCAGAGACAATGCCCCGTATTCCTTGGAACCTGGTCCCATTTTCATACGGTCCGCCACTTCTTTCTGCACCATAATGGTGATACTGTCGATTGGCACATGGCTCTCAAACAATCCCATGATGATAGGTGTTGTTATATAATATGGAAGATTCGCAACCACCTTGATCGGTCGGCCTCCATTTTTTTCCTGGGCAAGTGCGCAGATATCTACCTTTAAGATATCTTCGTTAATTACAGATACATTGTCGTATGCACTTAAAGTGTCTTCCAAAATAGGAATCAGCGCCTTATCAATCTCAACCGCCACTACTTCCCTTGCATTTTCACACAAATACTGTGTCATTGTGCCAATACCAGGACCAATCTCTAATACAAAATCATCTTTTGTCACACCAGCTTCACGGATGATCTTATCCAGCACATGTGTGTCGATCAAAAAGTTCTGTCCAAATTTCTTCTGAAACACAAACTTATATTTATTTAATACTTCTATTGTCGCCTGTGGATTTCCCAAAGTTGCCATTTACTGTTCCCTCTATTTCACTTTATTAAAAAGTCTCATTGCATTATTATATGTTACTTCCATAACTTCTTCTTCCGAAACCCCTTTAAGCTGAGCAATCTCTGTGACTACCCTTGGAAGGTTCAGCGAAGAATTTCTTTTTCCCCTGTAAGGCACAGGACTAAGATATGGACAATCTGTTTCCAAAAGGATCCGATCCAACGGAATCCTGCACACGGCCTCTTTCAACTTCTTGGCATTACTGTAAGTTACCACACCACCGATGCCAAAATACAGACCGTACTTCATAAAAATCTCTGCGGATTCTTTCGTATATGAATAACAGTGCATTACCCCAGGAATCTGGTATGAAGACATCATCTCAATCATCTTCCACGTATCATTAGCCGCCTCACGAGAATGAATGATTACTGGAAGATCATGGTCATAAGCCAGTTTCATCTGTCGTTCAAACCAATACTGCTGCTGTTTTCGCACATCTGGATCCTTTTCCCAATAATAATCCAGTCCAATCTCACCTACTGCAACTACCTTCTCATGCTCTAACTGGCTTTCTATCCAGGCAAAAGATTCCTCGTTCAAACACTTAATATCACTTGGATGCACACCAAGTGCGCCGTATATAAAATCATACTGATCAATCATTTCCAACGTTCTTTTGCAGCTGTCGATGCTGCATCCAATATTGATAATGCGATGGATGCCATTCTCCTGCATGGAGCCAAGCAATTCCTCTCTATCTTCGTTAAACTGTCTGTCGTCATAATGAGCGTGACTTTCAAAAATCATATCTTTACTCCTAAAAAAAATCCCTATAACGTATCTATTATACATCACAGGGATTTATTTATCACTCTTTTTTATAATTCATACTTTATAAAATGCCCGCAGACTATCTCATGCAGATATATACCATGTATATCACGTACATTGCCACGCAAATGGCACCACACGGTCTGTTCAATCGTTTCTTTGGAATGATCATCAGCAACATAATCACACTGATTACTGTTAAGATTACAAGGTCAATTACATTTTCCATTGTCATTGCACATGGCGAAATGGCAGATGCTAGTGCTAATACAAGTAAGATATTGAAAATATTAGAACCAATTACGTTGCCAATAGCCATATCGACTTCTCCTTTACGAGCTGCAACAATAGATGTTACAAGTTCTGGCAAAGAAGTTCCAATAGCACACACTGTCAATCCAATCAGGTTTTCAGATAAACCGAAAGCTGCTGCAATGGTTTCAGCACTGTTAACAACCAGCTGTCCACCCAGAACGATTGCTACAAGCCCTCCGCCGATAGAAAGCAGCACTCTTACCCAGCTAAATGCAATCGGTACTTCATCTGTCAGATCCTTCTGTTCTGGATTCTTTTTCGCTGTGGAAATCATATTCCATAAAAACACTCCAAAAAGCGCTAGCATGATAATACCATCAATGCGTCCTACACCCATTCCCCAAGCACCAAGGCCAAGCAACAGCAAACCGATAATGATTGCAAAAGGGAAGTCCTTCTTTATTGTCACTTTATTAACAGCCATTGGCGCAATTACAGAACAAATACCGCACACAACTAATAAGTTAAACATATTGGACCCAATAACGTTACTGATAGCCATGCCATTGCTGCCTGCAACAGACGCAGAAATACTTACCGCACATTCTGGCGCACTAGTTCCCATGGCTACAATTGTCATACCAATGATCAAAGATGGCACCTTAAACTTAAATGCCAAACGAGATGCGCCATCAACGAAAAAGTCTGCGCCTTTGATCAAACAAATAAAACCTACTACCAGCAAAATAATTGTCAATATCATTTCCTATTATCTCCCTCTTATCGATCTATCTAAAACATCCAAATACCCAAGTGTTCCAACAAAATCTTAAACCCAATAAGAATCAGTATCACACCGCCTGCAAAAGAAGCTTTCTTCTTAAATGTAGACCCAAACATATTGCCTACCAACACACCAAACACGCAAATACAGAATGTTACAATTCCGATAATACTTACGGCAGATGCCAAATTTACATTTAAGAAAGCCATGGTTACGCCAACCGCCAACGCATCAATACTTGTTGCAATGGCCAGCAAGAACAGCTCTTTGTGATTCAATACACTCTCTATCTTTTCAGAGTCTTCGTCCTTATCCTTAATCGTATCCACAATTGTTTTTGTACCTAAGAATGCCAGCAACGCAAAAGCGATCCAGTGATCAAAAGACACGATATATCTCTGGAACTGACTTCCAAGCACCCAGCCAATCAATGGCATGATTGCCTGAAATCCGCCAAAATAAAGGGCAATGACCAGCATATGTTTTATATTTAATTTTTTCATGGACAAGCCTTTACAGATGGAAGCCGCAAAAGCATCCATTGCCAATCCTATACCAATCAATATAATTTCAAAGGTATGCATGCTGTATCCTTTCTTAATATCACCAAAAAAGACCCACGTACGCCTTTTTGACGTACATGAGTCTCATTCTTTAATGTTTGCCAGGTCTTTATAGCAGATATTTCACTCTGCATGACCGAGGTTGTTGACAAACCACACTCTGGGTGCGAATTACTCCCTCAAATAACTTAACTCAGTTTAAATATTTTCACATCCAAAGTCAAGTATTTTTAAAAATGTATACTCATATATTTTGTATTTTTTTAAGAAAAGCAATTTGACATTTATCCACCCGTCAATTATAATGATGTGCAGTTGTTAATAAAGACAAAAGCATTGATTGAAACAAGTAGATTTTTGTGAAACAGACAGAGAGTTGCCGGCTGGTGAGAGGCGCCTGGGAAGCATTAATCGAATACCTTCAGGAGCTTCGCACCGAACACCCTCGTCAGTAGGCTGCGACGGCATGCAACCGTTAACATGCAATGGTATTTTTTATACCTGCTAAGGCTGACAATGTGAGTTGTCGGTGAACAAAGGTGGTAACACGAGAGCACGCGCTCGTCCTTTCATGGACGGGTGCTTTTTTGTTCGCAAAGTGCGAATGCACAGAGGACAAGATAATAGGAGGATATGACTATGAAAATTTATGACGAACTTGTAGCCCGCGGTCTTATCGCTCAAGTTACAGACGAAGAAGAAATCAAAGAACTGATCAACAACGGTAAAGCTACTTTCTATATTGGTTTTGACCCAACTGCAGATTCTCTCCACGTTGGACACTTCATGGCTCTTTGCCTGATGAAACGTCTGCAGATGGCTGGCAACAAACCAATCGCATTAATCGGCGGCGGTACCGCTATGATCGGTGACCCATCCGGCCGTTCTGATATGCGTCAGATGATGACAGCAGAAACAATCCAGCACAACTGCGACTGCTTCAAGAAACAGATGGAACGCTTCATCGATTTTTCCGATGGCAAAGCCCTCATGGTAAACAATGCAGACTGGCTTACAGACTTAAACTACATCGAAGTTCTCCGTGATGTAGGACCTCACTTCTCCGTAAACCGTATGCTTGCAGCAGAATGCTACAAACAGCGTATGGAAAAAGGTTTAAGTTTCCTTGAATTCAACTACATGATCATGCAGAGCTATGACTTCTATGTACTGTACCAGAAATACGGCTGTAACATGCAGTTTGGTGGCGATGACCAGTGGTCCAACATGCTTGGCGGTACAGAACTGATCCGTCGTAAACTTGGCAAAAATGCCTGCGCTATGACAATTACTCTTCTTCTTAACTCCGAAGGCAAGAAGATGGGTAAAACTCAGTCCGGTGCTGTATGGCTTGATCCAGAAAAAACATCTCCATTTGACTTCTACCAGTACTGGAGAAACGTAGCAGATGCAGACGTTCTCAAATGCTTAAGAATGCTTACATTCCTTCCATTAGAACAGATTGATGAAATGGACAAATGGGAAGGCAACCAGTTAAATACTGCAAAAGAAATCCTTGCTTTCGAACTTACAAAACTGGTTCATGGCGAAGAGGAAGCAACAAAAGCTCAGGAAAGCTCTAGAGCACTTTTCTCTGGCGGTAATGCTGCAAATATGCCAACAGTTGAAATCACAGAAGCAGACCTTCGTGACGGCATGATTGATATCATGGGTGTTTTAGTTGCCGGCGGTCTTTGCCCAACTCGTTCCGAAGCACGTCGTGCAGTAGAGCAGGGCGGTGTTTCTGTTAACGGTGAGAAAGTTCCAACAATTGCAACATCTTACTCTCCAGAAGACATCAACAAAGAAGACTTTGTTGTTCGTCGCGGCAAGAAAAAATATGTAAAAATTGTATTTAAATAAGATTTTTTAGAAACAGGCAACCAGAAGGGTTGCCTGTTTTTTAGTTGTTGCAGTAACTTTTTAACCCCTTCTTCCTCTTGTTGCCCTCGCTTTACCACATTACCACGCAAACTTTTTATTGACTGCACTATATGCCTATGTTATAGTTCAAGTAACAGTTGAATATTCTTCGGGGCAGGGTGATGCGAAACTTTTTTGCAAATTCCCTACCGGCGGTATAGTCCGCGACCCACTACGGTGGCTGATTTGGTGGAATTCCAAAACCGACAGTATAGTCTGGATGAGAGAAGAAATCTATGAATAAGATGTTTTTATATTCAGAATGAATCTTAAGTCGATGCCCTATTTTATGAGGCATCTATTTTTTTGCATTTTTATCATAGTTTTCCGAGGAATTTGACACTTGTTCTATTACGAATCAAGAAAGGGAAACAAATCATGAGCAACACAACAAAGAAAAGAAAAATCACTACACAGCAGCTGGTACTTACCGCAATGCTTGCAGCTATCGCAGGGGTACTTATGTCATTTGAATTCTCAGTTCCAATGATGCCTCCATTTTACAAAGTAGACTTAAGCGATGTGCCTTCTGTTATTGCACTGTTCGCTGTTGGCCCATACTCTGCAGTATGTGTGGAAGTAATCAAGATCCTTATCAAGCTGTTCACTGTAGGAACAAACTCCATGTATGTAGGCGAACTGGCAAATCTGCTTGGTATATTCTTATATATTTTCCCAACATGGCTTGTTTACAAGAAACTTGGCAAGACAAGAAAAGGCGGCGCTCTTGCACTGCTTTCCAACTTACCAATCCGAATTGCATTCTCCTGTTTCTTGAATGCCTGCATCACACTTCCGCTTTACGCAAAAGCAATGGGTATCTCCTTAGATGCAGTTGTTGAGATTGTAGGCGCAGTAAATCCAGCTATCACAAGCCTTACAATGTTTATCATTTTGGCTACTATTCCATTTAACCTTCTGAAAGTTGGCTTAAACTACTTTATCGGATATCTAGTTTACGACAAATTGAGCAAACTGAGAGTTATTAGAAAAGGCGAATAATACAGATATGTTGAAAAATTACAGAGACCTGACCCGTCTTGAAATGGAGCAGGTAGACAAAGAGAATACCATTATTTTGATTCCCGTAGGCGCCCTGGAGCAGCACGGCAATCAGGCTCCTCTTGGAACAGACGACATCATTGCCGAAGCCATGGTGGAATACATCGGCAAATCATTAGAAGAAGCTGGCGAACCAGACTTTCCTATGCTTGTTTTCCCGGTAATTCCTGTGGGGCTTAGCACAGAGCACAAGAATTTCTGCGGTTCCATAACATTAAGACCGGACACTTATTATCATTTGCTTTATGATATCTGTACCAGCCTTGCTCGCCACGGATTCAAAAAAATTGCTTTTTTAATCTGCCACGGCGGCAATGCACCGATTATTCAAGTATTAAGCAGAGAGCTGAGAAGCGAGCTTGGCATCTCTCCATTCTTTTTATCCTCTGGTGCATTCAGTCACCCAGATGTAAAAGCTACTATTTCCGAAGGAAATATTTGGGACTTCCACGGCGGCGAGATGGAGACTTCTATGGTTATGGCTGTAGACGAATCCCTTGTAAAACTGGACACTGCTGAGGCAGGAATTCCTACATCCTTCGAACATAATAAGGCACTGCTGCCATACGGGGCAGTATCCATTGGATGGGTTTCTGAAGATTGGAAAACCAAAGATGGAAAACCGATCGGCATCGGCGGTGACCCTTCCGGCGCAACTGCCGAAAAAGGACGTATCATCCTAGAAACCAGCGCCAAAGCACTGATTCCAGGTCTATTAGAAATCCGAGACTGGAATATTTAACCATACCAAAGCAAAAAGCAACCTTACAAAACATTTTCTAATGTCTGTAAGATTGCTTTTTTATTTTCTCTTATTATCCATCTGCGCCTTATGCTTGGAACCAACTTTCTTAGAAGACTGAATAGCACCACCTCTGGTTATTGCTCCAGACCCAAATTTTCCTCGCAGTTCATCCATGGCTTTATCTACTTTTCTTTGTTTTTCTTTCTGCTGATCCTGCTCCATAAACAAAGAAATCTGACTTACATCATCATGACTGATATTGGTCAAGGCAATTCCCAACAGTCTCAGTGGAGTGTATCCATCCCATAGCTCATCAAAAAGCTGCTTGCTCACATCATATATTTCATTGGTAATATCCGTAGGCTCAAAAAGCTTTCGCTGATGAGAATGGTCCTTAAAATCATTTCCTCTGATAGTAACGGCTATGCAATAGGCTTTTACCTGATCAGACCGCATGCGAAAGCCCACACTGTCAGAAAGTGCCAAAAGAATCTCATACGCTTTTTCCCTGTTGGTAACATCCTTCTCCAAAGTAGTGGAATTACTGTATCCTTTCACTTCCTCCGGCTCACTTAACACCGGCGACTCATCGATACCGTTGGCGTAGTTATGAATGTGCTGACCAAGCTTATTTCCCACCAATCTTTGCAGCTGCAAAACATCTGTTTTTGCCAAATCTCCAATGGTTCGAATATAAGACTTCTCCAGTTTTTCCGCGGTGGAACGCCCAACACTGATTAGATCTCGCACTGCTAACGGCCAAAACTTTTTCTCCAATTCCTCTGGAAAGAGCGTATGCACTTTGTCCGGTTTTTCGAAATCACTGGCCATCTTGGCCAACAACTTGTTGGTACCGATACCTACATTAACAGTAAAACCCAACTCATTTCGAATTTTGTCTTTAATCTGATGGGCAATGACAATTGGATCAGGATAAAGCATACTTGTTCCTGTCATATCCAAAAAACACTCATCAATTGAGAACTTTTCCACAACAGGGGCGTATTGACGGCAGATATCCACAAAAGCTTTGGAATACATGTCATAAATCTTGAAGTTTGGTCTTGCCAAATACAGATCCGGACATTTTCGCAAAGCCATTGCAATAGGCTCGCCAGTGGTAACACCGTACTTTTTTGCAGGAATGGATTTGGCCAGGATTACACCTGTTCTCTTTTCTCTGTCACCACCAATGGCAGAGGGAATCAACCGAATATCTTCTCCTCCCTCTGCTACCCGCCGTGTGGCTTCCCAGGAAAGAAACGCGCTGTTAACATCAATATGAAATATTAATCGATCCATACACCTATTTCTATTCACAAGTTTTTAAGCCTCTTCCAATATTTTATTAATTTTTATGTCGCATTCTATCAATCGGATACGTTCCATCAAATCAAACGCCGCTTCTAAATTTACTGGTGTTCCGATACCATCGCGGTACATAACAAGCAGTGAACCCATAGCATTTGCGTTACCCAGCTCTGCTAATCTCTTTGTCCATTCAAAAGCTCGTTCTTCGTTTTTTCTACAGCCTTTTCCTGTTAAGTAATAGTCGATTACCATCTCCATAGCTGGCTGATAATCTTGTTCTGCTGCCTCTTTGGCCCAGTAAAACGCCGTACTAAGATCTGCCTCTACACCTCTTCCGCCTTCATACATAACAGCCAACACATAACATGCTTCCGGAAGACCTGCCGATGCTACTTCTTCCAGCCAAACCGCTGCCAATTCGTCGTCTCGTTCTACACCATGTCCGAACAGAAGTGCATGTCCAACATTGTACATAGCATCCGGATAGCCCTGTCTTCCTGCTAATTTGTAGTAATAGAAAGATTTTTCCAAGTCTACTTCTACGCCTTCCCCATTTTGATACATATCTCCAAGAAAAGTCTGTGCCAATCCATGACCTAAGTTTGCCAAACGAGTGAACACTTTTAATGATTCTTCATACTCTTCTTCTAAGTATGCATTCACTGCATTCTCATACTCTTGGGCATATTTCTCCATCTCTTCATCGCTCATATCTGGAATTTCTGATTCCACTACTGGCTCTGATTCAACTACTGGCTCTGGCTCCACCACTGGCTCTGGCTCCACTACTGGTTCTGGCTCCACTACTGGTTCTGGCTCCACTACTGGTTCTGGCTCCGCTACTGGTTCTGGCTCCACTACTGGCTCTGGCTCTACTACTGGCTCTACTACTGGTTCTGGCTCCGCTACTGGCTCTGGCTCCACCACTGGTTCTGGCTCCACTACTGATTCTGGCTCCACTACTGGTTCTGGCTCCGCTACTGGTTCTGGCTCCACTACTGGCTCTGATTCCACTACTGGTTCTGGCTCCACTACTGGTTCTAGCTCCACTACTGTTCCGGCTGCACCAACTGCAACAAATCCATTCAGCAGATTTGCAAAATAGTTAGCATCTGGTGGTGTATCTACTGAGATTTTGTGCGTGTTACCATCCATGTACGTAACATACAATATGCAGTTCTCACTCCAAGCTTTTTCTAATCCGTAAAACCCAACTTGGATTTTTCGCTTTCCATTGTCACAAGCGTACAAGAAATCACGTGTAACTATACGACCTTTTTTTCCTGCTCCAAACAAAGCACAATTCACATATCCATATACATCCGCTGGTTTGATATCCAGATTATGATTTTCGATAAACTTTTCCAACTCTTCTAATTTACAATGTTTTGGGGATTTAAGCGCAAAATACTTTGCTTTGCAAGTATCGATTACCTCTATCATTTGTCTGCGAATCATATTTTCATCCATAGCCCTATCACTCCTTATTTAATATAGTTTCATTATATTCCTTCTTAAAAGCTGTCGTAAAGAAGTTTTAAAAAAATCCTCTGATTGCTCAGAGGATTCTAACTGTTCTTTATTTATTTACAATCTATGCGATTCTGTGACTGTATCATTCGTCGAATCTCTGGTACCGCCGTCAATGCCGGATATAAGACAAAGGTAAGCACCAATCCGCTTCCACACTGGATGAAATTTGCTGGAACTCCAGCCAAAGCAGCTGGAACCTGATATAACACTGCTTCGTACCCAAAATATCCGCCAACCACAAACACCATATTAATCAGCCCGCATATCAGCAAGCTTAACGGTTTGGACTTTGAAATCAATACGCGATATGCATATGCACCACATAACGCAGCCAATCCTTTGATCACAAAAGTGGCTGGAGCATAAATCGCATACCCACTTAAAATATCTGCCAACGCAGAACCCACACCTGCAGCAAAAAATCCATGCACAGGACCTAACATAATACCTGATAAGATGACAACCACATCACCTGGATGAATATAGCCATGTGCTCCTGGGATTGGAATCTTAATGATCATTGTAGCCACACATGCAAGTGCCGCAAATAACGCGCTCATTACTAGTTTCTTTGTATTACTCTTCACTCAGCATCCTCCTTTTTTGTGTCTACCGCAATATCCAATATATTGCAATGCTGAGGGTAATATAACACTAGATTGGCTTGTTTTAAATGGCCACTTTTATTAAAATTAACCAAGCCACTTTTTCGCAGATGATACAGACAGATCCGTATATCGATCTGTATCAACAATATAACTGATTCCATGGCCTGCCTGCGGAAACAGTTCCAAAGAAATACGTTCTTTATTTGCCTCATATAACTCTCTACTCATCTGACAAGGAACAAAAAGATCTGCCTCACCATGTATTAACAAAACAGGAATCTTAATCTTAGCACATGCTTTTACCGCATCCGATTTCTCTATATCAAATCTGCCAAAAATCCTCGCGCCTGCTTTTACCAAAGGCCAGGCGCCTTTCGGTGGCAGCTTCATATCCCGACAAACTTTTTCTATGATGGCTCTTGCTGAACTAAAAGGACAATCTGCAATCACCCCTATCACATTTTCTGGAAGATTATTGGCAGCAGCCAGTAAAACGGTAGTTGCACCCATGGAAACCCCAGATAAGATAATCGGCGTGTTTTCACCAAACCTCTTATTTGCATACGCAATCCATTGCATACAATCGTCCTGCTCTTTTACACCAAAAGTAATCGTGTGGCCGCCACTTCTCCCATGTCCTCTCTGGTCGATCAACAATGTATTTTGCTTTTCTTCTCTGGCAATCTTATTGCCGCCGCAAAAATCACGGACTGCGAATCCTCGATAGCCATGCATCTGAATATGTAGCGGCGCTCCATCTTGCACATGGTAATATCGGCCAAATAATGGTGTCCCATCCGAAGCAGTAATGAACACTTCTTCATAAGGAAGATTATCTAACTGGCTGATCAGATCCAACATCCGAGCTCTGTCTTTTTGGTACTGTTCACCATTTGGCAATACATACGGATCCCGAGTGCGATTATTCAATTCGTGAAATACTTTCCTGTAGGCAAGATATGAAATCATCAACACTGCCGCTACAACAATTAAAACGATAATTAAAAAAATCATATTTTCTTATCCTATGTATCTTTTCTCTGTCTTTCCGCCATCCTTATTACTCGCGGCCGATTATATCTTTGCATAACTACAAAGGCCATATCCAATAATGCCGCACAGACGGATGTAATTAAAAACACCCAAAAGCCGCCCCACCATATCGTGGCAATAATTGGAAGGAAACTAAAGATAACAATGGTTTCATGAACCAATTCTGCCTGACACATTGCCTGTGCAATCTCATCCCAGCTATGCTTTTCCGGAGAAAACAACGTTGGTTCATAGGTTGGCATCTTATTTTTCCACTTTTTAACATGCAATGCTTTATAAAGCTGCATATCTAAAAAATACTCAAATCCAGCTCCCTGCTCAACAACTCAAGCGCCTTAATTCCTGCTAAACTGTTTCCTTTTGTATCTAACGCCGGTGAGAAAATACCAATTCCCATTCGTCTTGGAACAACAGCCATAATACCGCCTCCAACACCACTTTTGGCAGGCACACCCACTTTAACCGCGAAATTACCGGATCCATCGTACATTCCACAAGTGATGAGAATCGCATTTACATAGTTTGCATATTTTCTTGGGAACATTGTCTCGCCTGTTAATGGAGATACTCCGTGGTTCGCAAGCACCAATCCGATTTTCGCAAGATCTTCGCAATTAACCTTAATGGAGCACGCCTTAAAATAACAATCCAGTACATCTTCCACGTCATCGCTAATCATTCCATATGTTTTCAACAGATAAGCAAGCGCTCTGTTCTTGTTGCCTGTTCGCTTTTCAGAAAGATACACATCATGATCCAACTCAATGTCCGGATTATCCGCTAACTTTCTGGTCAATTCCAACAGATGGTTGAACTTGTCATCGTATGTTTCACCATTAAGCATGGTACACATGGCAATTGCTCCCATGTTTACCATAGGATTGATATTCTCACTAATCAGCGCTTTCTCATTGTAGTTAATGGCATCGAAAGGCTTTCCTGTGGCTTCCACACCAACATGATTCTTCACCCAGTCAATCCCGTTATCCATAAGCGCCTGCAAAAGAAGAATTGGCTTAATAACACTTTGGATTGTGAATTGTTTTTGGAAATCCCCAGCCTTTCCAGCAATTTTATCATTTGTAATAATGTAAATACCAAAATCATTTGGATTGGCCTTGGTAAGTTCTGGAATATAATCCGCCAATTTTCCCTGGTTCGCATACGGAGCACACGTCTCCAAAATCTGTTCTAACATTTCTTTCATATCGTACACCCTCTTGCCTTCTCATCTATAATTCTTATTTATCCAATTCATTATATCACATCAAAAAAGCCATGACACATTTTATATGTATCATAGCTTTTAAACAAAACGCTTTTTCAAATTGATCCCTACTTCTTCAGTACTTTTTTACACCAGGTTCTTTCGTTGCATTTCGGACATTTTAAATAACGGGTAGTTCCCATGTGCATCGCATTAAGTGCCTGCGCATAGGTAGGCACAATCTCGTGTCCACAATTTTTACACTTGTAAGCACCCACACTGATTTCAAGCTTTAATGCATAGAAACACGGTATCAAAAATACTACACAAAGTCCAAGAATTGTAATAAGCTGCCACACACCTTCCGGTATTAAAAATCTGGCAATAAAGATACCCGCAATCAAAGCTGTCATGCTTACAATCATGATTACCCACATAGAAGACCAAACTGTTTTATTTTTCTGTTCCAATTCTTTCGCCATATCAAGCAAAAGCTGTTCGTTTTTTTGATCATTATTTTCCATATAGATTTTCTCCCCACTCAACAATTCATTTACACTAATACCAAGAATATCACAGAGTTCAAGCATAATTGATGCGTCAGGCATTGCCTTTCCTCGTTCCCACTTGGAGATTGCTTTATCAGTGATACCCAGTTTTTCCGCCAACTGCATTTGTGTAAGGTTTGCCTTTTTTCTGCACTCCGCAATAAATCTTCCGATTTTTATTTGGTTCATAGACTAACTCCTTTCTCATACAGTGTAACAGCTGTTTCGTATTATATACATCCACCATTGGTTTAGTGAGGGGAAATATATTTATAGTGGTTAAAAATGACCATTAATTGAATTTTAGACAAAATAAAAAACTCCTGATCTCTCAGGAGTTTCAAGGCGCCAACCAGATTCGAACTGGTGATAGAGGTGTTGCAGACCTTTGCCTTACCACTTGGCCATGGCGCCTCAGCTATTCAATTATAGCATCCGGGCTATTCCACGTCAAGCCTCTTCCATTTCGATTTTTTTCGTGTTATTTAAGCATAACGCTGCCAAACCAACTACTGTAATCACTATACCTACAATAATCAGTACAGTTGGTATTTCACGATAAAATACAATCCCCCACAATACCGCTGTAGCCGGTTCGCCACCAGATGCAAGTATGGATACTTTTCCAGCTTCCATATATAAAAGAGACATCGTAATACACACATAAGGAACAACAGATGCGCAAAGACTGTGCATGATCAAAAACAGTATGTTCTTTGCAGGCGCTTCCACAACAAATCCACCGATTAGATTCCAATCAATAAAAGGTGCTAACACAATACTGATCAAAAGCACACTGTAAAAAATAACCGTGTATGTATGATATCCGCGATTTGTCGCCACTCTGGAAAAAATACTATACAAAGAATAGAAAAAAGCTGAACCCGCTCCTATAAAAATACCAGTTAAAGAGCCCACTGCTCCTTGTGGTGAATCAACCAATCCGCTTGCAAAAACACATCCTGCAATTACAATCAACATGCAGATTACCTTCTTCGAAGTAACCTTTTCTTTAAAGAAAATTCCCGCCAAAATAACAACAAAAACTGGGGCTGTACTTAAAAGAACCGTAGCCAAAGATAATGACAATGTTTTTATGGCTGCATTAAAGCACAAATTCAAACTCATCATACCAAGAATGCCCGTTCCGATAAAAATAGGCAAATCTTTAATCTTAATCTTCAACAAACTTTTATTATAAAACAGTAAAAACAGTAACAAGATAATAGCCGCAATAAACACTCTTGTAAAAAGAACGGTTGCATTAGACATGCCATATCCCATTAATGTTCTTACAAAAACACCACCTGATCCGAATAAAAAACCTGCAATCAAAGGCAACAAAAACATATATTGTTTCGAATTCATCTTCATCCTATCCTCAATCTCTTTTCTTTCAAATATAAGGTTAAAAGTTATTTTTCATTATACTTGTTTGTGGAATTACCTTCAACCAACTTCTTGCATCATTTTCATTCAAAAGAAATATATATCTACAAAAAAATCCCCCGACAAATGTCGAGGGATTACAAGGCGCCAACCAGATTCGAACTGGTGATAGAGGTGTTGCAGACCTTTGCCTTACCACTTGGCCATGGCGCCATAATGACTCCTACGGGAATCGAACCCGTGTTACCGCCGTGAAAGGGCGATGTCTTGACCGCTTGACCAAGGAGCCATATTATCATTTGTTTTCAAAACCACTTTGATATGTTATCACAACCAAAAAGCTTTGTCAACACCTTTCTACTTTTTTTAGTAGAAACTCCTCCTGTTGGACTCGAACCAACGACACCCTGATTAACAGTCAGGTGCTCTACCGACTGAGCTAAGGAGGAATAATTCCTGCATCATACACTGAAAACCGAACACTGAATCAATCTCTTTTACAATCCATCTTTCTTTCAAAGTTCTCCTTCCGGATAACTCCTCTTCCTCTCCAACCTTGGTTAAGCCCTCGACCGATTAGTAAATGTCAGCTGAATGCATTACTGCACTTACACCTCATTCCTATCTACCTCGTCGTCTTCAAGGGGTCTTACTTATTGGGATATCTCATCTTGAGGGGGGCTT